>CAZYRQ010000013.1:0-16904 GCA_964649455.1 uncultured Lentisphaerales bacterium | reverse complement strand
TTCTGGATTCTGGATTCTGGATTCTTTGCGATTCAACAAAGTTGAATCGCATCCGCGCGCTTTGGGGTTTTTGGGTTTTGGGTTTTGGTTTTGGGTTTGGGGTTTTTCCATTGGTGGTGCCTCGGGGAATGCTCTATAATCACGGACGGTTGCAGCCAAGGCCCGTCTGGAGAGGGGTCGGCACAGCGGCCCGGGAGAGCACATGAAGCGCAACATTCTCTTGGTTGACGACGACGCGAGCCTGCTGGCGACGCTGGGAGATTTCCTGGAGAGCGAGGGGTACGGCGTCCACAAGGCGGAGAGCGGCGAAAAGGCTCTGGCCATGCTGCGTGTCCTGAAGCCGGATCTGATCGTGCTGGACATGAGCATGCCCGGCATGGGGGGCATGGGGGTGCTGGATCGGCTGCGGCAGCCGGACGGCAGCATGCGCTTTCCCGTCCTGGTGCTGACCGCCCGCGCCCGCATGGCCGAGTACTTTGCCGACAAGCAGGTCGATGGCTTCATCGCCAAGCCGTGCGACCCCGAGGATCTGGCGATGGAAGTCAGCCGGATCATCTTCCAGCGCGGGGCCGTCGCGCCCGGCGATCCGCCGCCCGCCTTTCCAGTCGCGCTGCTGGGCGAGCCCGACCCGGCCCGTCGCGAGGCCATCGCCAAAGCCCTGCGCGACGAGGCCTACGAGGTGCAGGCCTTCGCCGGCGGGGCGGAGCTGCTTGAATCGGCGATTCTTCAACCGCCCGCCGTGATCCTCATGCGGCTGGAGATGGAGGGGCAGAGCGCCGACGCGGTCGTCGGCATGCTCCAGAAGATGTCGCGGACCCGCGACGTGCCCGTCTTCGTCTATGCCATCGACGCGCCGGATGCGAAGATCGAGCATGTCGCGGCTCTCGACGACCGGCACTGCGAGATGCTGGCTACCGCAGAGCCGCAACGGCTCGCGGCGGCGGTTGGACGGGTGTTCGGGCGCTGAAACCCTGGCGCGGGAGGTACCGATGCGTTGCCCCAAGTGCGGAGAGCAGGATGACAAGGTGCTGGACAGCCGTTCGGCGCGCGAGGGTCTGTCGATCCGGCGGCGGCGCGCCTGCCTGTCGTGCGGACAGCGTTTCACGACCTTCGAGGAGATCGTCAAGGACACGCTCCGCGTGGTCAAGCGCGACGGGCGGCACGAGGAGTTCAGCCGGCTCAAGCTGATGAGCGGCATCATGCGCGCCTGCGAGAAGCGGCCCATCAGCCCGGCGTCGATCGATGCCCTGGTCGACGAGATTGTCGACGAGATCGAGCAGCGCGAGACATCCGACATCCCGAGCCAGGAGATCGGCGAGATGGTCATGCGGCGGCTCGAGAAGCTCGATGATGTCGCCTTCGTGCGGTTCGCCTCGGTCTACCGGCGCTTTGCCGATGTCAACCAGTTCATCAATGCCATCAGCGAGGTGGCCCGGAAACCGGAGAAGGTTGAGCATGGTCTCTGAAGCGCGCATCCGTGGGGAGCTGGGCAACGTTCTCGAAACAACCGATTTCCATGTGGGCCGGCGCCTCGTCGGCAAGGTCCGGGACAGCTATCTGCTGCCGGGAGGACGCCGCCTGCTGGTGACGACCGACCGGATCTCGGCCTTCGACTGCATTCTGGGGACGATTCCCTTCAAGGGTCAGGTGCTCAACCAGCTCGCCGCCTTCTGGTTCGGGCAGACGCGCGGGCTGGCGCCCAACCATCTGCTGGCGGTTCCGGATCCCAATGTCATGCTCGTGGCCGAGTGCGAGCAGCTCCCGCTGGAGTTCATTGTCCGCGGCTACATCACCGGCGTGACCAAGACCTCGGCCTGGCACCACTACGCCGCCGGTGCGCGCATCCTGGCCGGCAACCCCCTGCCCGAGGGCCTGCGCAAGGATCAGCGGCTGGAGCGCCCCATCCTGACGCCGACGACCAAGCACGAGCTGCACGACCGCAACATCTCGCGCGACGAAGCCGTCGCCGAGGGACTGATCACGCCCGGGCTTTTCGACGAGGCATCCGCCCTCTGCCTGCGCCTCTACCAGGCGGGCGTGGACTATGCGGCCGCGCGCGGTCTGATCCTGGTCGACACGAAGTACGAACTGGGCCTGCGCGACGGGCAACTCGTGGTCAGCGATGAGATCCACACGCCCGACTCCTCGCGCTACTGGTATGCCGACACGTACGCGGCACGGTTCGCGGCGGGCGGGGAACAGCGCAAGCTCGACAAGGAATATGTGCGCGAATGGCTGGCGGCCCGCGGCTTCCGCGGCGAGGGTACGCCACCTGCGCTTCCGGACGAGGTGCGCATCGAGGCCGCCCGGCGCTACATCACGGCCTATGAGCAGATCACCGGCCGGTCGTTCGAGCCCGCCGAGGGTCCGGTCGGCGAGCGCGTGCGGCAGGCCGTCGCGGCCTTCAGTTGCTGACGAACTGCATCTGACGGAGCTGTTCCGCCAGGGCTTCCAGAGTCACCGGCGCGGCGGCGAGCAGGTTCTCGTCCTCGGTCGTCTCCGCATCGCGGATCAGAAAGAGGATATTCCCCAGTCGTTCCAGGCGGGTCTGCTGTCGGCGTTCCGCGTGCCGCATCAGGGCGCCCCCCGCGAGGAGAACCAGTGCCGCGGCGGCGGCCAGCCGCCGGATCAGGCGCAGGCGGCGGAACCGGCACCGCCGTTGGGCAAGGGCCAGGCGCGCCGCCGGGCATAGCGCGGGTGGTTCGCGCCCCGACGATGGGTCGCCGGCGAACGCCTCGCGGGCGGCCAGGGACAGCGCGTCGAGATCGCGCGACCAGGCGGCCGCATGTCGGAGCTCATCGTCGTTCAGGCGCGCCTCGCCGCTGGCGGCCAGCAGCGCCCGGCATTCAAGAGTTTCACGCGTGTCCATCGTTCATTCCCAGTTCACGCCGCAACCGGGTCACGGCATAATGCATCCGGCCCAGGGCCGTGTTCAGCGGGATGCCCAGCAACCGGGCAATCTCCGCAAAGCTCAGTTCCTGCTGCGTCCGCAGCAGGAAGACCTCCTGCTGGTCGGGCGGCAGCGCCGCGATCCGCTCGCCGATCCGTTGCCGCGTCTCCTCGCCCGCCAGCCGTGTGGCGACCGGCGGGCTGCCGTCGCGCAACGTGTCGGCCAGGCAGTTGCCGGCCGCGTCGTGCGCGTCGAGACTGACCACGGGACGCCGGCGCCGGATCTGGTCGATCATGCAGTTGCGGGCGATAACCGTGAGCCAGGCGCGGAAACTGCCGCCCTTGAAGCTCTCAATCCGCCGGATCGCCCGCAACCAGGTCTCCTGGTAGAGATCCTCGGCCTCGGGCGACTTGGCGTTCAGATAGGCCATCAGGGGTCTCCCATGGCGTTCGACGAGCCGGTCGGCGGCCCGCTCGCACCCTTTCCGGAGGTCTCTGGCCAGTTCCAGGTCGCTCGGTTCTGCCAGTGTCATGGGACGCGTTCTGGAGGTGGCAAAGCCCATTCCTGCTTGTTTAACGGCGGCGCGGCGGTTTTATTGTGCCGGCCGGCAGCCGGTGAGGAGCCGGAGGCCGGTTTGCGCGCCGCAGACGAGCATCCGGCCGGTCGTGTGGTAGGCGGAGAGGCTACGTTCGAACAGCCGCGCATGGAAGGTGGCCAGCGGGGCGGCGCTGGCGGCGACGAGCAGGTAGCCGAGCAGCAGCAGGTTGAAGAGAAGGATCAGGCTGTAGGAGAAGAGCCGGCCGCAGGCCTGGATGTCGGGCTGGTGCTGTAGCAGGCTGCGGAGGGTATAGGTGATGTGGAAGCTCCACGTCAGGCCGATGAGGAAGAGCCAGACCAGCTCCCATCGTGTCATGTCGATCACCAGTCCCAGCAACAGGCGCAGGAGGACGACGATCACTGTGTGGAAGGGAATGAAGTAGGGCGCGAGCGTGGTCCAGATCCCGGCCTCGGAGAGGGTGACTGATCCCCCGGTCGAACGCACGCGGATCGGCCCGACCCGCGCGCCGGTCAGCAGGCCCCAGATGGCGTGCGTCAGCTCGTGGCCCCAGATGTAGACGCGGACGGAGGGCGGCATGCAGAGGTAGACCAAGGTCCAGACGCCGTAGCCCGCGCAGAGGGCGAGGATCGAGGGGTCGATCCAGGGGGGATGGTTGACCACGGCGAAGGGGAAGAGGTCGGGCAGGGCGCGCGCGGCGCCCCAGCAGAGCGGCAGGAGCAGGAGTCCGGTCAGGAACAGGAGCAATCGCTTCACGGGAAGACTTTAGGCATATCAGCCCCCGCCGTCAAGCAGCGGAAAATCAGCAATAAATAGCGGATGTTGCGTATGTTCTGATGTAACGGATGGGAAGACGCATCGGAAGGGCAAGAAGGGGCTACGGATCTCGCGAATGGCGCGGATGAGAGGGAGGGCGAACGTCCCCGCAAGCCGGTTGAGCAAATTCGGTCCGGTTTCCTGATATTGCACGTTTTGAACCGCCAAGAGGGGAGGGCAGGGCGGGTGAACGGACGGTAGGACGGGACGTATCGGACCGTCCCGAAGTCACCGGCGCCGATCATGAAACGAAAAGGTTCCGGCGGTCTCCGCCGTAGTGAAGCTGTGCGTGGATCCTGCAAACCCCAACGGACGCCACGGAGGCCGTCCCTCCAGTTCTCTTGACCACCGGATTCGGCCAATCTGGAGGGTCGGGCTCTGTCCCGACCAGTTTACGTGGGGGGCCTTCACGTGCCTTAAAGGCGGGTTTGCAGGGGCCCAGCCACTCCTGGCGGATGTAGGGCGGATTGCCGACCGCGCAGTCGACGCCGCCTGCCTGCGCCGCGGTCGCGGCAGGCAGGCCGGCAGCGAAGACCTGGGGAAAGGCGGCGCGCCAATCGAAGGCCTCGGCGGCGAGTTCAGGTGGCAGATCGGGTGCGGGCGAGACGATGGAATTGCCGCGGAGCAGGTTGGCGTCGAGATCGTTCAAGGGGCGGTCGGTGCGGGCGGACTTGAGCCACAGCGCGAGTTTGGCGATTTCGACGGACTCGGGGCTGAGGTCCACGCCGAAGCAGTTGTGCGTGAGAATGTGGCGGTCGAGGTCGAAGAGTTCGGTTTGACCGCCGCGCAAGGCCGCGAGCTGGTTGTTGGCGCGGGCGTACTCGGCCTGCAGGAAGTCGAAGGGGGCAATGAGGAAGGCCTCCGAGCCGCAGGCCGGGGCGAGGACTTTGATGTGGCGCAGGACTTCCCGATAGGATTCCCAGAGCGCCAATCGGGCCTCCTGGCGTTTGGTGTCGGTGCTGCAATGGGCTGCAATCGCGCACCGCTAGGCATAGAAATCGTCTTTCTGGTATACTGGCGGTCATCCGACAATACTACGAGAGCAACCACATGGCCCACAGACTGCCGCTTCGCTGGATCCCCGTCCTGGGACTGATCGCAACCGCCTGTCCGCTGGAGGCGCGCCAACTCGCGCGGGAAGGCCGGCCGGCCGCAGAGATTTTGATCGCGACCAATGCCCTGCCGACGGAACTCTACGCGGCCAACGAGATGCAGCACTGGCTGGAGCAGGTGTCGGGGGCGCGGCTCCCGATCGTCACCCACCCCGGGAAGCCTTCGCCCGCCACGCGTCTCGTCATCGGGCGCACCCTCGCGGGCGCCTTCGGTGCGGATCTCGAAGCGCTGGCCGGTCGTGACGGCTACGCCATCCGCGAAAAGGCCGACCGCAATGAAATCTTCATTTTCGGCGCCCTGCCCCGCGGCACGCTCAACGGGGTCTACGCCTTCATCGAGGCGAACACCGACCTCATCTGGCCGCGGCCCGATCCCGCCCTCGGCGCGGTCTACTCGGTCGACTCCAACCTGGCCGTCCGCGTCGCCGACCGCCTCGACATTCCGCAGTCGACCCTGCGCGGGTGGGGCTGGACCGTCTCCGGGTTCCGGCACGAGCCCGAGTGGGCCTCGCGCAACCGGCTCAACTGGCTCGGCTACTACCGCGCCACCAACCTCGTCATGGGCAGCCAGTACAATCCCGCCGGCGGAGGGCACGGTCTCAAGCTCTACATGAAGCCCGAGAAGCACTTCGACAAGCACCCGGAATACTTTCCCTTCATCAACGGCACGCGCGTGCCGGGCGGGCAGCTCTGCTTCATGGCCTACGAGATGATTCCCACCTACATCGAGAACCTGCGTGCCGACCTCGACACCAAGGCCGGCTGCGACGGCGTCAACATCTCGATCACCGACGGTTGGGGCGTCTGCGACTGCCCCAAGTGCCTGGCGCCGCTGACGCTGGAGGACGGCACGCGCATCGAGCCCTCCGATTCCGCCTTCCGCTCCACGCAGTTCTATCTCTTCCTGAACAAGATCGCCCGCGAACTGCGCCGGACACACCCGGATACCATCATCCTCACCTACGCCTACATCTTCACCGTCGTGCCGCCCCCGCTCCGCCTGGAGCCGAACATCCGCGTCATGTACTGCCCCTTCGTCAAGGACGACAAGTTCCCGATCTTCGACCCCGCGCGCAACGCCAAGTGGCGCGGCTACACCCTCGGCTGGGGCCGGGCCACCGACAAGACGTGGCTGCGCGAATACTACGGCTGCGCCGCCGACTTCCCCCGCCCCATCGAGTTCACGGTGCAGGAGGATCTCCAGTTCTGCCTGACCAACGGCATCCGCGAGTTCCACTCCGAACTGCCCGTCGACAAGCCGCACCGCGATCATCCGGACCAAGTCTGGGACGCCTCGGCCATGACCATGTGGGTCATCAGCCGCCTCTGGTGGAATCCCGGCCAAAACGTCAACTCGCTCCGCAACGAATACATCACGCGCACCTTCCGCGAGGCAGCGCGGCCGATGCACACCTATTTCGGGCTCATCCGGCGGAGCTGGTTCGCCAGCAGCTTTCCCTCTACCTACAGCGACGACGGCAACAGCATGGGGCGGATGTACATCGTCGAGGCGGGCATCGAGACGCCCTGCCGGCAGGCGCTCGAGGAGGCCGAACGGCTGGCGCGCCACCCCGTTGCGCTCGAACTGATCCGCCGCCAGCGTGCCCGCTTCGAGTCGTGGATGACGTTTGCCCGCACCGACAGGACTGTGCGCGCCAACGTCCCCTACATGGAGAATGCCGCCCAGCTCGACTTCGCGGACGAGGCCTGGAAGCGCGCCGGCGGCGCCGACAGCTTCCGGATCTGCGCCGGCGAACAGAAGGGATCCAACGCCCTTTTCCAGACCGAAGTGCGCCTGCTGCACGACAGCCGCAACCTCTGCCTTCGCGCGACGGCCTACGCCACGGACATGGCGACGCTGGAGGGCTCGCGCCCGCGCGAGGACGGCGGCGAGACCTTCCCGCGGGGCGACCATATCGAGCTTTTCCTGGCCGATCCCCGCACCGGAGACTATTATCAGTTCGCCTTCGATGTCGGCAACGCCGCCGTCTACGAGGCCAAGGCCTACGACGGCTCCTGGTCGACGACCTGGCCCCGCCGCGTGGCGCGACACCCGGACCGCTGGGAGATGCTCGTGACGATCCCGCTCGAGGCGGTCGGCTGCAACCTCACCGAGAACAACAAGCTCCGTTTCCTCGCCTACCGTTCCAAATACTACACGGACGGCGCGCCCGACAAACAGGGCCGCCCCGTCACCCGCCGCGAGCAAGCGAGCTGGGGCGGCGGGTTCGTCCACCAGGTGGCGGGCTTCGGTGAGCTGACGCTCCAGCAACGGTGACGCGCCATGATGCCGTATATCGGACCCTGGGATGCTGGGCTTCCCGCGCCATCGGTCGAGAGGCTCGCGGCACCTCCCGGCCTGCGGCAGATTGTCGTGCACCGCGCGGACGCCGACTTCGGTTTCCTGCACGACAACGCGATCGCCTGGCATGACGGCGAACTCGTCGCGGCCTGGTACAACTGTCCCCGGGGCGAGATGGAGGGGGTCTCCTGCATACGCGCGCGCCGCTCGCGCGACGGCGGGCGCACCTGGTCGGCGCCCGAGGTGGTCGCCGCCGACACCGTCGGCAAGGGTATCCTCTATGTTCCCGTCGCCCTCGCCTCACGCGCGGGCCGACTCCTGGCCTTCGTCACCCGCATGCGCGGGGCTGATCTCGTGCTCGACTGCGAGGCCTTCGCCTGGGACGGCCTCCGCCGCGTCTGGTCGCGCCAGGGAACCATCGCCGGCCCCTTCATTCCCAACACCGCGCCCCAGCCGCTGCCCGGCGGTCGCCTCATCATGGGCGGTCGTATGACGGAGACCCCGGGCACCAAACCGGAAATCCCGGCCGTGGCCATCTGCGCCGGCGACGACCTGACCGCGCCATGGCGCCTGGTGCCGCTAGTCCGCAAACCGCTGGTGCCGTTCGAGCCCTTTCCCGAGACGGCGCTGTGGGTCGATGGTCTGCGGGTTACGGCCTTCATCCGCGGCGGCTTCGTCTGCCGGAGCGGGGACGGCGGCGAGACCTGGTCGGAGCCGTGCCGCGCGAACCTGCCCCAGGAGTCCTCCAAGCTCTACGCGGGCACGCTCAGCACCGGCCAGCGCTACCTGATCTGGAACCTGCCCGATCCGGCCACCGACCGCCGGCGCAACCTGCTGGTCCTGGCCGTCGGCGACCCCGGTGCGGACTGGCTCTCGCGGGCCTGGCTGATCCGCCGCGGCCCCGACGTGCTTGACGGCATCGGCCCCGAATGGTCCTATCCCTGCGCCATCGAGCGCGATGGGCGGCTCTACATCATCTACTCTTCCGAAAAGCGTCATAGCGCGCTCTCGATAGTGCCCGTCGCCGCGCTCCGCTAGCGCGGCATGCCACCGATGATTCCGCGACAAACAAGAGACACGGCCAGAACCAAGGCGGACGACACGGAGGTCGTCCCTCCAGCCATGATCGACGCCGACGTCGGCGCATCTGGAGGGTCGGGCTCCGTCCCGACCGATTTCTACAGAGATGCTGCCAGCGCCGCACCAGGAGCTATTATGGGGCAACACGTCATATCCGGCGGCCGCGCGATGCGTGTCCGCCATCTGTTCGCGCTCGGCACGGCGCTGCTCGGCGCGGCGGTGCTGCTCGTTGCGGGCTGTGTCACCAATCCCATCACGGGCAAGCAGCAGTTCAGCATGGTCGGCAAGGGCCAGTTGATGTCGCTGGCACGCGAGGCCGTGCCGTCGCAGTTCGCCGCCGACTACGGGATCGCGGCCGACGCGCAGGCCAATGCGTACGTCACGCAGATCGGCCGCCGGCTGGTCGCGACGCTGACGCCCGCAGATGTCGTCTTCCCGGACATGCCCTTCAGCTTCCAGGTCGTCAACGCCGTCTACGTCAACGCCTACGCCTTCCCCGACGGCACGATCGCCATCACGCGCGGCATGCTGGCCGAGCTGGAGAACGAGGCGCAGTTGGCGGCGGTGCTGGGGCACGAAATCGCGCACGTCAATTGCGGCCACACCGCCTCGGCCATGAGCAAGAGCATGGTCTATGGCGCCCTGCTCGCGGGCGCGCAGGGCTATCTGGCGCACCGCGAGAGCAAGTACACCGATCTCGCCGGCCTTGCCGGTCAGATCGGCGGCGCCGTCGTCCTGGCCAGCTACAGCCGCGACCAGGAACGCCAGGCCGACCAGGGTGGCATGCTGTACATGGTGCGCGCGGGCTACGATCCACGGGGCATGGTCGATCTGACCCGTCTGCTGGTGCGCCTCGGCAACGCCAATCCCTCGGCTCTGGAACGGTTGTTCGCCACGCACCCCATGAGCGCGGAGCGCTTGCAGTCCGCCGAGGCGCGCGCGGGTGCCGAGTATGCGGGGAAGAATGCGGGGGTCGTCAACCAGGAGGCCTTTCTGGCCGCCACGGCCGGCATTCGGAAAAACAAGGAGGCCTTCAAGCAGTTCGCCAAGGCGGAGACCCAGCTCGCCAACCGCCAGTTCACGGCGGCCCGCGCCACCGCGCAGGCGGGACTGGGACTGGCGCCGGACGACACGGTCGGGCTCCTGCTCCTGGCGCAGGCCAGCCAGCAGGCGGGCGACAACAGCACCGCGCGCGCGGCGGCTACGCGCGCCCTGCAACTCAACCCCACCGCCATCCGCGCCCATGGCGTGCTGGCGCAGGCCGCGCTCGTAAGCCGCGACTACGACACGGCCCTGCGGCATCTCAACACTTTCGGGCGCCAGGTACCCGGCGACCTGAACACGCTCTTCTGCCGCGGACTGGCGTACGAGGGGCTCGGGCGGCGCAGCGAGGCCGCCGTCCTTTACAACGCCTACCTGCAGCGCGCGGGCACACAGTCCGCCGAGGGCCAGTACGCGCTGGGCCGCCTGCAGCAATTCGCGCAGTAGTGCTCCCGCGGCTATCGCACCACGGGCATCGGTTCCGGAGTGGCGGCGAGCAGCGCTTCGTAGTCCCGGCGCTCGAACTGCGCCGGAATGAGCGTAGCGGCATTGGCGCTGCCGCAGGCCACGCCCTGCCGCGCCGCCAGCAGGATCGAACCCGTGCGCAGCCAGCCCTCCATCAGGGCGGCCGTGGCGCAGTCGCCGCTGCCGATGGGGTTGACGACCCGCGGAAGCGCAGGTGGCGCGATCCGCCAGGCCCGTCCGTCGCCAGCCAGCAGCCAGGAAGGCTCTGCGCCGTCCGTGATGAACACGTGTTGCGCGCCGCCCGCGACGAGCCGGGACGCCAGGCCGAGCAGGATGTGATCGTCCGGCGCCCGCTCCCCGAAGGTGGTCTCGAGTTCGTAGCGGTTCATCTTGACCACCGTGGGCCGCAGGCCAAGCACCGCCAGCAGGTCGCCGCGGTGCGAATCGATGATCCACGGCATGCCCGCGGCCGCCGCACGCTCGGCGAACGGCTGGAACACGCGCTGTCCGGCCAGCGCCGGCGGCACGGTGCCGCTGATGATCAGGGCGGCGCACGCGCCCATCCGTTCCAAATTGTCCGCTTCGAAGGCCTGCCATTCCTCCTCGCTGATGGCCGGCGCCTCCTCGACAAGTTCCGTGACCTGCCCCGCCGCGCGGTCAATGATCGTGTCGCAGACGCGCGTCGCGCCACGCATGCCGGTGAAGGCGGGCCAGGCACCGCGCCTGCGGGCATCATCCTCGACCTGCCGGCCCGTGGCCCCGCCATTGAAGCCGGTGACCCACGCTGTACGGCCCAGCGTCGCCAGCGCCATGCCGACGTTGACGGCTTTGCCGGCCGCCGAATTCGTCACCGTGCGGGCGCGGTTGACCGCGCCGACTTCGAACCGGTCAAACTCGAGCGTCCGCTGCAAGGCCGGCGTGATGCCCAGCGAAAGGATTGGTTTTTGCGAATCAGGCGCCATGGGACGCTCCGTTTTTGCAGTTCAACGCCGGCCGGCAGAGGCGCCCGCCGCAGGGCGCGATCCCGGACGCCAGCGGCCGGCCGGACGCATCGCAGGCCCGCGCGCCCTCGGCGCTAAACGGCTCGCAGGCCAGGTTCAGCAGGTGAACCTCGCCATCGAACCCGGTCAACCGCGCCTCGATGGCGCGGCCATCCAGCAGGATGCCGATGCGCGCGCGCCGGTGCGTGACCGTCAGCGCCTCGAGATGGTCGAACCGGTACTCGACCGACCAGTGTCCCTGGCTGAAAGTCTCGAGATGGTCGCGGTAGAAGCCAAGCCAGTGCTGGATGATCTGGGTTTGAAGCGGGGTCAGCGCGGCGAGATCCACCGAGACCATCGGCACGCCGGCCAGGGCGGCGATCATGTGGCGCGAGACGTTGACCTCCGACTCGCCGGGATGGAAGAAGACCGGGTCGGCGTGGATGGGCACGCCATCGCCCATCAGGAGGCGGATGAGCGCGACGCGGTGGATGTTGCCGAGGTAGTCGAACGGCACGTCGCCGGCCCGGAATTGTGTCGCGTAGGGCATCATCTGCGGTGTGGCGTAGCTCTGCCGGAACTCGATCAACGCTTCAGGCCGGCGCGCGCGCACGGCGGCGGTGAAGCGCTGGATGAAGGCCAGCGTCTCATGGCTGCGCGGGGTCGTCACGGAGGGCGGGACGGCGTCGAGAAAATCGATCTTGAAACCGTCGAGACCGAGGTGCTCCAGGCAGGCGAGCAGCGCCGCCTGTGTCCGGTCGAGAAAGGCGGTCTCCCGCGGATCGACGACGCACTGTCCCTCGTGCAACGGCGTCAACAGACTGCCGTGTTCCTCCTGAAGCCGGTGCATGGCGCGGCTCTCCTCGCCGGCAAAGAAGGGGGCGATCCAGAGCAGGTAGCGCAGGCCGCGGCGCTGTGCGCGCGCGATGTGCTCCTTGAACCCGGGCAGTTTCCGCTTCGCCACTGCCCAGTCGCCGATGTGACAGTACCAATTGCGCAAGGCCTCGGGAGTCACGCGCTTGCGCTCGTCGAAGCACCAGCCGTCGTCGACAATCAAGGTGCCGAAGCCGAGGGCGGCCGCCTGCGTCGCGCTGGTTTCGAGGTAGTCCATGTCCAGGGCGGCATGCACGGCATACCAGGTGCAATAGACCGGCAGGAAGGCGGCGGGCGGAAACGCGGGCGCGGCGATGCCCAGCGCCTGGCGGTAGGCGGCCGTCAGCGTGGTCCACGGGACGGGCTGGTCGCTCGTGAACACCGCAAACGTCTGCGTTTCGGCGCGTACCGCGACCGTCATGGCAATCTCGTAGACCGCCGCCTGCTGGTTGACATTCGCGGTGATCTCGACATCCTCGTACACGCAGGTCAGGGCCAGAGTGGCGCCGTTCGCCTGGTCCTGTCCGAAGAAGGCCAGGTAGGGCACGTTGCGCTGCGCCGCCGACGCGAACGCGATGCGCCACTGGATCTGCGCGGCCGGGCGGGACATCCCGGGGTGCCAGTAGCCCTGCAGCCCGGTGATCGGCACGGTGCAGCGGAGCGTCAGGTGGGCACCGGCCGCCGCAAGGTGAGCGCGTGTCACGGGGAGCGCATCGAAAGCGCCATCACCGACCGGCGCGGGCGTGCCGCGCCCGATTTGACGACCGTCGGCGGCGAACAACAAGACATCAAATGACATCGCAGACTCCTTGCATTCGGTCAGCCGCCGGGATGTGGCCGGGCCGCATGGTGAGGCGGGCGGCAGTCACTGGCGGACGCGTCACGCAGTACAATACTCAAGGTGCTTGCTGAACTCAAGCGGACGACACGGAGGTCGCCCCTCCAGCCCATATGACCGAACCTGATGCCACCCGAGTTGCCATTTCGCCCGCTCTCCATGCGTTGATCCTCACACCTCCGGAGACGGCCCGATAACCGCTCCTGGCGTCTGGCGTGCTGCGCAGGCGGCGTCGAGCAGGTCGCTGCGCCAGCGCGTGGGATAGTCCCGGCACTGTTGCGGCTTGGCCTGCTGTACGCGGCAGGCGTTGTCCAGACCGAGGAAGACACAGGCGCCATCGGCCCGATCCGTCAGCGCCAGGCCGCGGCGGTCGCGCGCCAGGCGCGTGAAGCGGGCGATCAGGCACTCCTCGGACAAGCCCAGCGCGGCCGCCAGTGCCGTGGGCTCGCCGGGTGCGAGACGAACCTCACCGGTGGCGCGGCAGCAGGCGCCGCAGCGCCGGCAGGCAAACGGTCTCTCCGGCGCGCTCACGGCTCGGCAAAGATGTAGACGGTCGGGTGCGTGCCGAGCACCTGGCGCACGCCCTCCATGAAGCGGCCGACCGGCTCGTCGGCCTGCGCGAAGACCAGTAGCACGGGAAGCCCGCGGCCGACCTTCTCCATCGTGGCCGGAATCTCGCCATAGGCGCGGACGGGATAGTCCACCTGGGTCAGCCGCGGTTCAAGGGAATCCGGGTCGGACCAGTCCTCGAGGATCTTCACCAGGCGGAGCGGCGGCACGGCGTTGGTGGGCGTGACGCGGCCGATGTGCAGTTCCCATGGCTGGGTCAGGCGCCGGGCCCGCTCGCGCCACTGCTCGTCGGGCAGGAACGACTTGTAGTAGATCTGGCCCGGCGGCGGCGGCTCCAGGCGCACGCCGTTCTCGCCCTCAATCTTCTGGAGCACTTTGCAGACTTCGCGGGCGCGCGCCAGGGGAACCGCATCGTCGATGGCGAGAGAGAGCATCGGGTCGCCCTGTTCATCGACGACCGCCATCAGCCGCTTGAGCAGGTCGCCGAAGGCCTCGATGCGCTGCGGCTCGCCCTCTCCCTCGCGCAGCAGGAAGGCCACGCCGCCGGGTTCCTCCCCGGCTGGCACGACGGTCAGGCTGACGGGACGCACGCGCGGACGCCCGTCCGCCCGCGGTTCCGGCGCGAGCGTCAACTGAACCATCCGACCGGCCGGCAGCAGGGTCTCCGGATTGGCGGTGTAGTTCTCGTAGACCTCGCCCTGCGGCGAGAGGCGGGGCACATCCAGCAGCGTCTGCGGCTCGTTGTAGAGCGAGAGGATGGAGACGGGCGCCTCGCGGTCGGCCAGGCAGATCTCCGCAGCGCCGTCAGGCCCCGGTACGCGTGGAGAACCGCAGTAGACGAAGCCACGGGGCGCCAGCGTGGCACCGGCGCGGCGGTCGAGGATATGGAACTCAAGCGGGCGTGGCGGCACATTGGTCGCGCCATAGGTCTGCACCTGGATCACGACACGCTCGCCGGTGGGCCAGTAACGTTGCTCGCGGCCGTTGACATTGCGTCCGCGCGGCAGGCCGATGAATTCCAGCGCGTCGCCGATGTCCGTGGCGCGCGCGAAGCTCAGGAAGAGCGCCTCGTAGGCGCGGTCGCTCGTCTCGCCGACCAGGGCGAACTCCACCGTCGCGTTCGCGGCGAGGCCGCACGATTCCGCCAGCAGGGTCACGGTGCGTGTCTGGCGGTCGGCCCGTACGGCGCGCCGCATAAGCACGCGTGCGTTGCCGCCGTCGGCGGCGCGGTTGGCGTCATCCCAGGCGGCCACCTGCTGCAGGTTCGTGGCGCGCCACGGCGTGGCCGTGTCCTGCGCGCGGACCGCGGCGCACGCGACGAGCAGCACGGCCGGAACCCAGGCGGCGCGGCGTCTCATTTAAGCATCCCCCGGAGCGTGTCGAAGATGATCCCGACCTCGGCCATGCGTCCCTGCCCGACGCGTCCGCAGGCCAGGTCGCCGCTGCCGACGTCGATCACCGTGATGCCGCGGGCGCGCACAGTGGCGAGGTTCGCCTGCGTGGCGGGATTGGCCCACATGCCGTCGTTCATGGCCGGGGCGAGCACCTTCGGCGCGCGGCAGGCCAGCACCGTGTCGGTGAGCGAATCGTCCGCGAGGCCGAGGGCGATCTTCGCCAGCGTGTTGGCGGTGCAGGGCGCGACCACGAGGAGGTCGGCGCGGTCGGCCAGCGAGATGTGCTCGGGCATCCAGGTCTCGACCGGCGCGAAGGAGGTGGTGGTGACCTTGCGCTGCGAGAGGGTCTGGAAAGTGAGCGGTGCGACGAAGCGGGTGGCCGCCTCGGTCATCACGACGCTGACCCCCCAACCCGCCTTGACCATCATGCGGAGGAGTTCGGCGGCCTTGTAGGCCGCGATCGAGCCCGTCACGCCGAGGACGATTTCCGCGTGTCGCTGCGTCATGGTCTTCCTCCTCCGTTTCCCGTCGGCCCGCGCGTGGGGTCGTCGTGTCCCTTCACCCCGCCCACCGTCTCCAGGATGCCGCACAGATCGCGGTAGGCCACATCCAGATCGTTGTTGACCACGCGGAAGCGGTACTGGTCGGCCTGCGCCAGCTCGTCCACCGCGTTGCGCAGGCGCCGCTCGATCGTCGAGGGCGCGTCCTCGCCGCGCGCCAGCAGGCGTTCGCGCAGGGCTTCGACCGAGGGCGGTAGGATGAAGATATCGACAAAACCCGCGCGCAAGGGATCGTTCTCGGGCAGCGTCTCGATCTGGCTCCGCACCTGGTCGGCCCCCTGCACGTCGATATCCATGACCACGCTGAGGCCCTCGGCGATTGCCTCGCGGATCGGCGCCTCGAGCGTGCCGTACCCGTTGCCGTGGACCTCCGCGTGTTCGAGGAAGGCCTTTTCGGCTACGAGCCGGTCGAAGGCGGCACGGTCGAGGAAGTGGTAGTCGACCCCGTCCTCCTCTTCACCGCGCGGCTCGCGCGTGGTGCAGGAGACGGAGTAGACGATCTCGGGGTAGTCCTGCAGCAGCCGGTCGCAGAGCGTCGACTTGCCGGCGCCCGAGGGGGCCGAGATCACGATCAGCATCGGTTTCATCGCACCCTCATTCCACATTCTGGACTTGCTCGCGCACCGCCTCGAGCTGCGACTTGAAGGCGACCACCAGGGCGGCGAGCGGGGCGTCGTTGGCCTTCGATCCCACCGTGTTGATCTCGCGCAGCAGCTCCTGGCAGAGGAAGTCGAGCGCGCGGCCGGCGGCCTCGTCGCCGGCGAGCAGCCGGTCGGCCTGGTCGAGGTGGCTCTCCAGCCGCGTGAGCTCCTCGCTCACATCGGTGCGGTCGGCGAAAATCACGAGTTCCCGCGCGAGGAGCGCGGAATCGGCGGGCAGATTCTCGCCGAGCCGGGCGAGGCGGCGCGCGAGCGCGTCGCGGTAGTCGGCGGGGGCGCGGGCCGCGCGCCGGGCCGCGCGCGCGCGCAGGACGCGGAGCGCCTTGAAACGGTGCCGGAGATCGCGGGTCAGAGCCCCGCCCTCGCGGGCGCGCATGCGCTGCAGGGCGTCCAGCGCTGTCGCCGCCGCCCGCTGAACCAGTGGCCAGAGCTTCAGGGGGTCGTCGGGCTGCGCGTCGAAGGTCACCGCCTCGGGCAGGGCGAGCAGGTGCGTGATGCCGAGATCGTCCCGCAGCCCCAACCGTTTGCCGGCGCGGCGCAGGGCCGCGATCTGGGCCTCGGCGCGCGCGAGGTCGACGTGCAGTCCGCCAGCGGCGGCGCTGCCGGGCGCCATGGAGATCTGCACCGCGCCCTTGACCTGTCCGCGCCGCACGCCATTCTGGACAAGCGTGTAGAGGTTGGCTTCGAGCGCGCCGAGATGGCGCGGCAGCGCAAGGTGGCATTCGAACTGCCGGCGGTTGATGCTGCTGAACTCGACGGTCACCTTGA
>CAZYRQ010000012.1:0-17959 GCA_964649455.1 uncultured Lentisphaerales bacterium | reverse complement strand
CGGGCGAGTGGCTTTTGCTTTTTCTGGTCGCCCTCGTCGTCTACGGGCCGCGGCGCCTCCCCGGCCTCGCGCGGAATCTGGGGCGCTGGATCGCCCGGATAAACCAGGCGGCCGAGCAGTTGCGGGAGCAGGTCGCTGCGGCGGACCTGGAGGACGACGGCACGCGCAATCCCGCGCCGCCAGCCGGCACGGACGCAGTTGAACCGGCATCGGCGAAGCCGCAGCAGCCGCCTGACACGCCCGGGGAGGCGCCGGATCGATGAGCGCGGCAGCCGGGACGCCTGGCGGCCGGGACGACCCGCCCCGCGGGCTGCTGGAGCATCTGGCCGACCTGCGGTCCTGCGTCGTGCGCTGTCTGGCGGCCTGGTTCGCGGCCACGCTGGCCGTCGCGCCGTTGGCCCCGCGCGTGCTCGGCATCCTGCTGCGACCCCTGGCCCTCGCCGGCCACGACCCGGACGCTCTGATCCGCGGCCAGCAGTTGGGAGCCGGCTTCTCCATCCTCTTCAGGATCATGCTCTGGGGCGGACTGCTGCTGAGCCTTCCGTTCCTGCTCTTCTTCCTCGCGCAGTTCATCTTCCCCGGGCTCACCCCGCGCGAGCGGCGCGCGGTACGCACCTCGCTGCTCCTCGCTTCCCTGCTCTTCCTCGGCGGCGTCTGGCTCGCCTACCAGACCACCCTCGCCCTGGCGATCCGGGCCCTCTTCCAGGTCAACGACTGGATGGGCATCGCCATCTGGCCTCTCCAGCTCGAAGCCTACACCGCGCTGATCGTCAAGACCCTGCTGGCCTTCGGCATCGCCTTCCAGTTGCCGATCATCCTTCTGGCACTCGGCTTCCTGGGTGTCGTCTCCGCCCGGATGCTGCGCGCCAAACGGCGTCACGCCATCGTCGTCATCTTCATCCTCGCGGCGGTTCTGACGCCGCCGGATCCCGTCTCGCAGGTCATCATGGCCATCCCGATGTGCCTGCTGTACGAGTGCTGCATTCTACTCATCGCCCTCCGGGACCGGAGACGGGGCCCGCCCCCGTCCGGTACGACTGCCGTCCTGCAATGAAATCCGTGTTAGTTGTCGGATCCCTCCTGCTGCTGACCGCCGGCTGCGCGACGACCGATGGAGGTCCCGGGCCGCTCGCGACCGGCTGGAGCCGCTTCAGCGGCTGGACCGCGCAGGCTGCGGGACAAGTCGCACGGCTCGTGCAGGACGACGACTACCGCGGACAGGTGGCGACCATCGTCAGGTCGTGGTTTGGGGATGTCGGAGCGGGACTCAACGCCAGCTCGATCGAGCAGATCGCGGCCTATGCCGACGAGGCCCGCCAACTGGCCGCCTGGGCGGAGCAGTACGAGGCGCTGTCGCCCTACGGCGCCTGGCTCGCCGCGCGGCTCGACTACTACGAGGCCGCCCAGGAGGCCGTCGAGCGGGTTCCCGCGCCGCCCGCGGCGGATCCGACACCGCCGGCCGATCCTGCGCCGCCGCCCCTGGTTCTGCCGCCGCCCCCGCCCGCCAGACCCACGGGGACGATCACGGTACGCGCCGCGCGTCCGGCGCTGCCGCCGCCGCGTCCCCGCCACGCACCGCCCCGCGTGTCCGTGCCTCCGCCCCCGGTCGAGCGCCAACGCATCGAGGCGGCCACGCAATCCGACTACTGGCGCCGCAAGGTGGCCACCCACCCGCTGCCGCCGCAGGCGGCCGGCCTGGTGCCGCGGCTGCAGGCGATCTTCCGCGAGGAGCGGGTTCCCGAGGCGCTGGTCTGGATGGCCGAAGTCGAGTCGCGCTTCGATCCCGGCGCGCGCAGTCCGGCCGGGGCCGCCGGGCTCTTCCAGCTGATGCCGTCCACGGCCCGCGCGCTGGGCCTCTCCACCGCGGATCCCGACCAGCGGCTCGAACCGGAGGCCAATGCCCGCGCCGCGGCCCGCTACCTGCGCCGGCTCCACGGGCGGTTCGGCACGTGGCCGGTGGCGCTCGCGGCCTACAACTGCGGCCAGGGACGTGTGGCAGGGGAGCTGAAGCGCGCCGGGGCCGGCACCTACGAAGGCATTGCCGCGCGGCTGCCGCTGGAAACGCGGATGTACGTGCCCCGCGTGCAGGAGACGATCCGCCTGCGCACCGGCAAAGCGCTTTGACCATTCACCCGCGGGATGCTATTTTGGGCGCCATGAAGATTCTGGTGACCGGGTCGGCCGGGTTCATCGGCATGCACCTCTGCCAGCGGCTGCTGGCAGAGGGGCACGCGATCCACGGACTCGACAATTTCAACTCCTACTATTCCGTCGCGCTCAAGCGCGCCCGGCATGCCGAGCTGGTCGGCCATCCCCGCTTCTCCTCCGACGAAATCGACATCGGCGATCTCGATGCCGTCACGGCGGCGTTCCGCCGCTTCCAGCCCGAGGTCGTCTGCAACCTGGCCGCCCAGCCCGGCGTGCGCTACTCCATCGACCACCCGCACGTGTACGCCCGGTCCAACGTGGCGGGGTTCCTGAACATCCTCGAGGCGTGCCGCCACCACGGCGTCCGCCGGCTGGTCTACGCGTCGAGCTCGAGCGTCTACGGCGGCAACACCAAGCTGCCCTTCGCCGAGACGGATCCCGTCGACCGGCCCGTCAGCCTCTATGCCGCCACCAAGAAGGCCAACGAGCTGATGGCGCACACCTACACGCATCTCTACGGCCTGCAGACCGTCGGCCTGCGCTTCTTTACCGTGTACGGCCCCTGGGGGCGTCCCGACATGGCGGTCTGGAGCTTCACCAAGGCGATGCTCGCGAACCGGCCGATTCCAGTCTTCAACCGGGGGGATATGCGCCGCGACTTCACGTACATCGACGACATCGTGGCGGGTGTGGCGGCCTGTATCCGGCACGACGGCCTGGCCCCCTTCGAACTCTTCAACATCGGCAACCACCGCCCGGAACCCCTGATGGATCTGATCCGGATCCTGGCCGAGACGCTGGGGGTCGAGCCGCGGCTGGAACTGCTGCCCATGCAGCCGGGCGACGTGCCGGCCACCTTTGCCGACATCACCCGCATCCGCGCGGCGATCGGCTTTGAGCCGACCACGCCGATCGCCCGCGGCATCCCGTTGTTTGTCGCGTGGTACCGCACGCACGGGCATCTGGGCTAGGAGCGCCACCGGAACCGCCATGGATCTCTATCGACAAACACACCTCGAGCGCCTCGAGGCGGAAAGCATCCACATCATCCGCGAGGTCGTCGCCGAGATGGAGCGGCCCGTGATGCTCTACTCGATCGGCAAGGACTCGTCGGTCATGGTGCATCTCGCGCGCAAGGCCTTCCATCCCGCGCCGATCCCCTTTCCGCTGCTGCATGTGGACACCGGCCTCAAGTTTCCGGAGATGATCGCCTTCCGCGACCGCTACTGCCGCGAGATCGGGGCGGAGTTGCGCGTGTACACGAACCGCGAGGCGCAGCAGGCGGGGGCCGACCCGTGGGCCTGGGGCACGGTGAAGTGCTGCGCCGCGCTCAAGACGCAGGCCCTGCTGCAGGCGCTGCGGGCCGGACGCCACGACGCGGCCTTCGGCGGCGCCCGGCGCGACGAGGAGAAGTCGCGCGCCAAGGAGCGCATCTTCTCCTTCCGCGACCGCCATGGCCAGTGGGATCCGAAGCACCAGCGGCCCGAGCTGTGGAACCTCTACAACACGCGCGTGGATCCCGGTGAATCGATCCGTGTCTTTCCCCTCTCCAACTGGACCGAGCTCGATGTCTGGCTCTACATCCACCTGGAGAACCTGCCGGTCGTGCCGATGTACTTCGCGGCCCCCCGCGAGGTGGTCGTCCGCGACGACCTGCTGATTCCCGTGATCGATCCGTCACGCGTGCCGGCGGGCACGCGCACGGAGACCGTCGTCTGCCGCTTCCGTACACTCGGGTGCTGGCCCTGCACGGGGGCCATCCGTTCGGAGGCCCGGACGGTGCGCGAGATCATCCAGGAGATGATGACCGCGCGGCATTCCGAGCGCATCACGCGGATCATCGACCACGACCAGGACAGCTCGATGGAGCAGAAGAAGCGCGAGGGCTATTTCTGATGGACGCCAACCGGTTCCAGGACGTGGAGGCCCTGCTGCAGGCCAACCGCGAGGCGGAGCTGCTGCGCTTCACCACCGCGGGCAGCGTCGACGACGGCAAGTCGACGCTCATCGGGCGCCTGCTGAGCGACAGCAAGTCGATCTACGACGACCAGCTCGCGGCCCTGAACCGCGATTCGCGGCGGCTCAACCGCGACACGGTCGACCTGGCCCTGCTCACGGACGGGCTCAAGGCCGAGCGGGAGCAGGGCATCACGATCGACGTGGCCTACCGCTACTTCTCCACGCCGCGCCGCCGCTTCATCATCGCGGACACGCCGGGCCACGTGCAGTACACGCGCAACATGGCCACGGGCGCCAGCACGGCGCACCTGGCCATCATCCTGATCGATGCCCGGCACGGCGTGCTGACGCAGTCCCGCCGCCACGGCTTCATCGCCTCGCTGCTCGGCATCCGCCACCTGGTCGTCTGCGTCAACAAGATGGACCTGGTCGACTACCGCCAGGAGGTCTTCGAGCAGATCCGCACCGACTACGCGGCCTTCTCCGCCAAGTTCCAGATTCCCGACATCCTCTACCTGCCGGTCAGCGCCCTGCACGGGGACAACGTCGTCACCCGCAGCGACCGGATGCCGTGGTACGAGGGGCCGCCGCTGCTGGCGCATCTCGAGCGCGTGGAGATCGGCGGCGACCGCAACCTGATCGATTTCCGGTTTCCCGTCCAGCTGGTCAACCGGCCCACCCCGGACTTCCGCGGGTTCTGCGGCCAGGTCGCCTCCGGCGTGGTCCGTGTCGGCGACGAGCTGCTGGTGCGCGCCTCCGGCAGGCGCACGCGCGTCAAGTCGATCGTCACCTTCGCGGGCGAGCAGCCCGCCGCCGCCGAGGGGCAGTCGGTCACGCTCTGCCTGGAGGACGAGATCGACATCAGCCGCGGCGACCTGCTCTGCCCGCCGCACAACATGCCGCAGTTCACACGCGAGGCCGAGGCCATGCTGGTCTGGATGAGCGAGACGCCGCTGCGCCCCGGCGCCGCCTACCTGATCCGGCACACGACCCGCACCCTGCGCGGCACGGTCTCCACGCTCCGCTACCGCGTCGATCCCGACACGCTGCACCGCCAGCCGGCGGAGACGCTCGGGCTCAACGAGATCGGGCGCGTGGCCCTCGAGTGCTTCCAGCCGATCGCCTGGGATCCCTACGCCGCCAACCGCGCCACCGGCGCCCTGATCCTGATCGACCCGCAGACCAACGCCACGGCGGGCGCGGGTTTGCTGATCGACCGCCTGGTGCAGTCCGAGTCCCGCGCTTTGGGCGAGGCCCGGCCGCTGCGCCGCGAGACCAGTCTGGTGAGCCTGGCGGAGCGCACGCGCCTCACGGGCGCCCGGCGGCCGGTCACCGTCTGGCTGACCGGGCTGAGCGGTTCGGGCAAGACGACCGTGGCCAAGGCGCTCGAGCGGCGTCTGTGCGACGACGGCGTGCTGGCCATCCTCCTGGACGGCGACAACATCCGGCACGGGTTGAACCGCGACCTGGACTTCACCGAGCGTGACCGGGCCGAGAACATCCGCCGCATCGCGGAAGTGGCGGTGCTCTTCAACGAGGCGGGGCTGGTCGTGGTCGCCGCCTTCATCTCGCCCTACGCCGCCGACCGGGCGATGGCGCGCGAAATCATCGGGCCGGCGCGATTCATCGAGGTCTTCGTCGACACGCCGCTGTCAGTGTGCGAGGCGCGCGACGTGAAGGGCCTATACCGGCGTGCGCGCGCCGGCGAGATACAGTCCTTTACCGGGGTGTCCGCGCCCTACGAGGCGCCGGAGCATCCCGACGTGCGGATCGACACGGCGGCACTGACCGTGGAGACCGCCGTGGCGGAGATCCTCGGGCGGATGCGCTGTCCCTAAGGGTCGGTTGGTGAATGCAGTCGGTGGGTAGCGACTCCTCCCCGCCGGGGTTGATGGGGGCGCATGAATAGCGTGCTGGGTGCGCGGTCTCATAGATCCCGCGCGACTTTGCTGGCGCATGGGTCTGGTTGCGACCTGTAGAACGGGGCGTATCGAACCGTTCGCCTGGCGCTTCACGGCGAACGACAGGGAGGACGTCCCTCCAGGTGCAAACGACAACGCCCGCGGCACAGCAGTGCCGACACGTCGTCTCAGGACTCGTCGTCGACATCCAGAACGCTGCTGGCCGGGGTTGCGGCCGGGGTGCCCTCGTCGCCGTCCGCCGGCTCCGCGCGCCCGGCCTCCTCCGCGATCCCGCGGTGGTAGTACCCGTATCCGTAGCCATACCGGCCATACCGGCCATACTTGCCGTAGTAGTTGTAGCCGTAGTTGCGCGCGAAATGGTAGCTGCCGAAGCTGCCGCCGCCCTTGAAGTCCACGTCGTTGACGATCACCCCGAGCACACGCGAGCCGGACTCCAGCAGGCTCCGCAGGGCGTGGCGGATGGCGCGGTAGCGGCTCCGCTCGGGCCGGCAGACGAGGATGACCGAGTCGCTGAGGGCGCCGAGCGCCAGGGCGTCGCTGACGAGCCCGAAGGGCGGAGAGTCGATCACCACATGCTCGTAGTGTTCGCGCGCCCACGAGAAGAACAGGCGCAGGGCATCGGATCCCATGACCGTCGCGGGGCTGATCTGCGTGCTGGAGCGCGACACGACGAGATCCAGGTTGTCATACCCCGAGGGGATCGGCAGGCCGTCGAATGCCCCCGGCGCCTCGGCGGCCAGGACATCTACCAGGCTGCGTGACCGGTCCGTGTCCGAAATGACGCCGAACATGCGCCCCAGACGCGGGCGGCGCAGGTCGAAATCCACCAGCACCGTCTTTTTCCCGGACATCGCGTAGGTCATGGCCAGATTGCTGGAACAGATGGTCTTGCCCTCTTCCGGCTGCGTGCTGACGATGAGGATGACCTTCGTCAAGTCGCTGTAGCGCGGCGATCCCAGCAATCCCCGCAGGCCGGCGAAGGCCTCGGCGAAGCTGCTGAACTTCTTGTCTGCGCAGAGCTTCACGAGCTGGTCGCGCTTGATGCGGGGCACGCGCGGGATCATGGCGAGGACTTTGGTCGACATGTGCCGCTCGATGTCGGCGACGCCGGTGACCCGATCCTCCAGGCGGTCGAGCACCAGGATGAAGAGGAAGCCCACCAGCAGCCCGAGGATGGGGCCGGAGGTGAAGGCCACGCGTGGATCCGGCGCTACCTGGCGCTTCGGCAGCCCGGCCTCCTCCATGATCCGGATGCTGGCCGAGGACTCGTCCGTCGCGAGGCGCGTCTCCTCGATGCGCATGAGGATCGAGCGGTAGGTGATCCCGGCCGCCTCGCGGTCGCGCTCGAGCTGCTCCAGGCGCGCCTTCGCGGCGATCAGCTTCAGCTCCAGCTCGGAACTCAGCTTCTCGTTGATGCGCGTGCGCTCGCGCAGCGAGGAGGTCTGCTTGCCCATCAGGTCGAGATTGGCGGCGGCTGTCTCGCGCGCGCGGAAGACCGACTCGAGGAACTGCTTCCGCAGGACTTCGACCTTGTTGTTGGCCTGCACGACCTCGGGATGCTTGTCCGTGAAGCGCGTCAGCAGGGCGTCGCGCTCGGTCACGGCGTTCTGCAGGGCCGTCTGCGCCGCGCCGATCTCCTGTCCCCGCGGCACGATTTCCGGCAGGGAGCTGATCTTCTCGGGATCCTTCTGGATCTCGTTAAGGACGGCGAGCAGATCGGCGGCGCGCGACTGGTCCACCTCGGCGCGGGCGAGGTCGTTGTTCAACTGGACCAGCACCGAATCCACGGCCCGCTTCTGGCTCTCCATCACGTCGATCTGGTTCTCCACGCGGAAGTTGAGCACCTCGCTGTCGGCCTTCTCGATGATCCGGCGCTGCTCCTCCCCGGTCGCCTTGAGCCATTTCACACCGTCGTCGGAGGCGCCCTTGTTCTCGTCCATCGAGTAGACCTGGGCGGTGATGGCGTAGGCGTTGGCGATGCCCTGCGCGATTTCCGGGCGCGAGTGGCGGGCGGTGATGTCGACCAGGCGCGTCATGCGCCGCGGCTTCAGGTCGACGCTCCAGATGAGCAGATCGTACAGTTCCTCGTCCTTCATCTCCTTCAGGTTCGGGAAGTCCGCGCGCACGCGCTCGGCCACCTGGATGATGACCTCCCGGCTGCGCAGTTTCACGAGGCGCGTGTTGATGATCTCGCTGAGCGTGCCGGCACTGTTGGGATCGTTCAGGAGCACCGGCCGCATATCGAGAACCTTCGGCGGCCGGGGCAGCACCTCGATCACGCTGACGGCCCGATAGGACACGGCGGCCGTCTTGAAATACGCGAAGCCGACACCCAGGCCGAGCAGGACGGCCACGATCAGCGAGGGCCATTTCTGCAGCACGACGCGGATGACGCGTCCGATGGACATGGGGCCCAGGAACGAGTCGCCCTCGCTCAGGCCACCCTCGCCGCCACCATAGTACGCGGCGTCGCCATACCCGCCGCCCCCATAGCCGTAGCCGCCGCCATAGCCGCCCGCGCCCGGAGCCCGTCCATAATAGTAGGCTGGGGAGGTCTGACCCTCCACCCGCCGGGCCTGGTGGGAGCGTCCGGCGGGGCGCTCAGCCGGCTGCCCGTCATGTGCATCGGGCGCGTCGGGCATCGCGTCTGTGTTCGGGTGATCGTTCATAGCGAAATCCAGGGGGATCAAACCTTGCTTCGGGTGTGGTGGCGGCGGCGCCGTGCCAAGGGATTCCAGCGGTGCGCGCCCTTCTGCCGATCCTCGCGCGGCGCCGCCGGGGCGTCGTTTGTCGCCAGCCGTCCGCGGGGAACCGGCAGCAGGCCTGGCAACAGAGCCAGCAGCATGAACCAGACCAGCACGACCAGCGGATCGCGGAAGGGCATGTCGTAGCACCCCATGGCCGCGGCACCCGCCACCGCAGCCAGGCTCGCGACAGCCACAGGCGGGAACCGGTCCAGGCGTGATTCCTCAAGGGGCGACTCCTGCGAGGGGTTTGCCGCCAGCAGACGATAGAGGCGCCGGCAGACGGGCGCCAGCAGCAGCAGGATCGCCAGCAGCAGTCCGCCGGCGCCCACCAGGCCAAGTTCACAGAGGAACTGCAGCGGATCGCAGCAGCAGGTGATCGGGTTCTGGGTGCCCGAGACGATCCGCTCCCAGTCCGCATCCGACAGAAAACGGCCCGCCTCGTGCCGGAAGCCCCAGGTGCCGGTTCCATACGCCGGATAGGCCTCGAAGATCCGCCACGCCGCGCGGCACAGCACCTGGCGTTCCCCGAACCAGCCGCTCCGCAGCGCCTGCCCCGAGCGGAGCGCCTGGAACCGGGCATGGAGGGCATTCTCCGGGTAGGCGACGAAATGCAGGAAGGCCAGCGCTGCCAGCGTGATGAGCAGCGCGGCCAGATAGCGGATTTGCTGTGCCTGGGCCACGCGGCGCCGGAGATAGGCGAACGCATAGACGAGACCCGCGAGCCCGCCGCACCCCACCAGCAGCAGCGCGCCGTGCTCGCGCGTGAAGGCGGCGGCGACCAGGTTGAGCAGCATCGCCGCGAACAGCAGCCGGCGCCGCAGGGGGGAGACGCCTTCCGCGAGCGCCGCGATGAGCAGTCCGGCCGCGACCAGGAACATCATGCCGAAGAAGGCGGCGGCAAAACCGCGGTAGGCAAAGATGCCGTATTGATCCGGCGCAACCGCTTGGCCCCAGAGCCGCCAGGCCGCGCCGCGACCGTACTGGGCCAGGCTGAACACGGCCAGCAGTGCCGAAAGCGCGGCCAGAACATTCAGCAGGCGCAGCCGGCCACGCCGCGTGAGGCCATGGCGGATGGCGAGGGCCGCCGTCCAGGCCGGCAGCAGCCAGAAGAAGGCCTGGAACGCCTCGCTCCGGTTGAAGCAGGAGGGCAGCGCGGCCAGGGGCGGCAGGCCGACGCGCCAGGCCAGCGCGGCGCCGTCGTATCCGACGGGACGCGGCCCGTTCAGCGTCTGGCACAGGATGAACACGAGGCCCGCGATCCCCGTGAAGAACAACGGATCGCGGAACAGGCCGCGGGCCGCCCGTCGCCGGCTCGCCTCGATGGTCTCGCCCTTCACCGCCGGCGGGAAGAGCAGGAGCATCTCGAGGGTCGCGAGCGCGAGCCAGACGAGCGGCAGGTAGGTTCCAAGGGCGGAGGCGCGGCAGGCCCCCGAGGCCAGGAAGAGCGCCAGCAGCGCCAGGTGGATCAGGACCGCCGACTTTGAAGGCGCAAACCGCATGCAGCCCTTGGCAAATTAGTACTGAAGCGCCACGCCCGCGCTGACGCGGTAGCGGTCGTAGTCGAAATCATCGATGGTCGACTCCGTCACCGTGTAGAGCCCGTTGACGTAGAAGGATGCGTAGCGCGTCAGCCCGAATGTGAGGCCCGCAAACAGATTGTACTGGTCGTCCTGGCGCGATTCTCCCCTGACATCGGTTCCCTTGAAGATATCCACCTCGTCCTCCTCGACATTCCTCAGGTAGTCCTCGTAGCGGTAGGCCACGCCCCCGTTGAGCATGACACGGGTGAAGAAGCGGTAGCTGGCGCTGCAGACCATCGAGTAGGCGAGCAGCGAATTGTTCCGGACATCCTCGGACGACTCGTATCCTGAGTTGCCCGAGAGGTTCAGCGTGAAACGCTCGGTAGGCGTCCACGTCAGCCCCATGTCGTAGCTGAAGCTGTACTCCGTGTCCGCCTCGTTCTCGAACACCTGTCCCTGTTCGATGTATTCCCTCGCCTCCGGATACTCATACTCGAAATCATCGAAGGCCGTCAGGCCGACCATGGCCCGGAAGGCGAGCCGCTCCGTCGTGCGCGAGCCGAGACCGACACTTCCGGTGACGTAGGTGGCGTCCTTGACATCAACCTCGAGTCGCCGGCGTGGCCCGGTTCCAGGATGGCGGTCGCTGCCCACCTCGTCGTAATCCGCTCCGTTGATGCCGTAGGCCAGGGAGAGCAGGCCGTCCGTCTTCTCCGATAGCTGGTGCTTGAAGGTGAGTGAGTAGACCTGGTTGTCCGAATCGTACAAGTAGTCGTCTTCGTAGTCGACGAGCCGGTAGCTCGCGCCCACCGACAGGCCGCTCTTGTCCGTGAGCCGCCGGCCCAGCATGCCGTCGACGCCGAACCCGAAGCGGTCGTCCTGGCTGAACTCGTCGTATTGCTGGTAGCTGAGCTGCTGGGCAGACTGCCCCAGCGCCCAAGCCGTGCCGCCATCCGTCTCGCCGTCGAATTTCAGCGTCTCCCGCCAATCCTCGGGGGAACGCGAGTAGTCCGAATTGTCGTCCTCGTAGGTGTAGACCAGGCGTCCGGAAAGCTTCCACTGGTTTCCCGGCAGGAGTAGGTTCAAGCCAGGCTGGATGTTGAAACCCTCGGTCGAGTCGAAGCGCTTCTCGTCCGCGGCCTCCATCAGCGCTTTTCGGTTCTCGTTCACCTCGTCCGGGTTGCTCTCGTAAAAGATTCCGATGTTCAACGTGGGCGAGAGGTTGACCGGCCCGAGCCAGATGCCGCCCTCGTCCTCCGCCGACGCCAGGGAGACGGCCGCCAGGAGGCCGATGACCGCCAGCACACGCCCGGAACGCCGGAAATTCACTAATTGCATCGTGTTCATGTCAGATCCTTTTTTTGCCTGATCCATTCGCCTCGCATTAGAACTGCGCCTTGTACGGCTCAGGTATGACGGGCTTGGGCGTGGTGGTCGGCGGCGCGGGCGTCGGATCCCCGAGATCGGTGCGGAACAGAGGCGCGGGACGGTTCACGTCATGCACCAGCAGGTCGGGCTGCGTGGCGACGCCGCCCAGGACAGCGGCCAGGTTGACCGGCCGTTCGCCCTGCTTGGCCTCCGGTATGACCAGGCGCATGCGTCCGGCGTCCGGCCCGAGAACCAGGGTATAATCGCCCGCCAGCGCCGCCGGTGTCGCTGCGGCAACCTGATCGCGGTAGGCCTCCGGCAGGAGGGGCAGCAAGCGGTTGGCAAAGGCCAGCGACTCGTCAAGATCCTTGCCGCGCGCCAGCAGGACGATGGCAAACGTGGTGAAGATGGTCTTGTCCTCGTCGGTCAGACCGTCGGCGCCCTCGATCTCCTTGAGCACTGCGGCCGCGAGCTTGTCGTAGGCGGCATCATCAACCGGCTTGAGCTGCTCGGCCAGCGGCGGCTTGAAGGCCTCGACCCAGCCCGGCAGCATCTGGAAGGGCGTGTTCATGACGAGCCGAGCCAGTAGAGCGGGCTGTTCCGCAGGGGCGGCCGCCCGCGCAAACTCGACCGCGGCCTCGCTCAACTGCCGGAGCCGATGCCGGGGAGAGGTCGGCATCTTGGCAACCGCCTGCATCACCCGGCCGGCAAAGGCGGGAACTTCCTTGGCGTCCATCTTGCCGACAAGCTCGGCAATCTGACGCGGATCGGAGGCGGCCAGTCCCAGCGGTTCGTCGGCCGCCACGGCTACCCGTGACCCGCAGAGGCAACCCGCGACGACGACGGCACAGACGTATCGTTTCTTGCTCATGACTCTTACCTTTCCCGATTCACTTCCACCCCGCGAGCGTCAAACCTAGATCTTTCTTTCCGGAACATAGACGACATCCCCGGGCAGCAGACGGATGTCCCGTTCGATCTCCCCTTTCCGGCCGACGCGCTCCAGATCCACCCGCAGCACCTCTTTGCGGCCGCCGGGCCTGCGCCGGGTGACGATGATCGCGCTCTCCTTGGCGCTGGAGGCATAGCCGCCGGACACCTGGATCGCCCGGCTCACGGTCAGATCGCGCGTGGGGGGGATGTTGACCCATCCCTCCCCGGCCACGCGTCCCTGGATCAGCACGCGCCCCCAGGGGGATGCGGCCGTGGGCTCGTACTGGAATTCCAGCGTGATCTGGGGCTCCCGGTAGAACGCTCCGTAGCGCTCCTCCAGCAGCCGCTTCAACTGCTGCAGCGTCAGTCCGTCGCAGGCCACCGCGCCGACCATCGGAAAGGCGACCTCCCCCTTGTCCATGATCTGCAGGCGCATGGGCTCGACTTCCAGGCGGTCGCCCACCCGCAGGGAGAAGCTCAGCACCAGACCCGTGCGCAACAGTGGATCGCCCGCCTCGTTGAACTGGAGCAGATCCTCCTCGCCCACCGCAGCCACCGCCGCGCTGGCCGCCTCCAGATCCGCGTGGTCGGACGCGCTCATGGTTCCGGGAGTGTCGAACGGCAGGGGAACCAGGCCGGCCAGTGCCCCCTCCAGCGAGCCGTCATCGGGCGCGCCCGGCTGCGGAGAGGCTTGGAAAAGCGAGCAGCCGGAACCGACAAGCATGAGCGTGATCACGGCCCAGCTCCGTAGAAGGAACAAGTGCTCCCTGCCGGACATAGTCCAGCCTTTCGGAAAACGTTTCAACCCATGCTCCAAACGCTTTGAATCTGGCCCCAGGGAAAACCAGCGCCATGACGACAGCCATCCCGTGCCTTCCGGGGCATGTCAAGTTTCAATGACCGACATTTTACGCTTTTCAAGCTGCCATGGCAAGCACCATGTCGGCAAGATCCACTAACCAATATCCGATATCCACTCAGTCAACCCACCCCTGCCACGGTCAGAAGGTCTTGAGCCGCTCCAGATCCAGCGTGGCGAAATAGTCATGAACCGTCTCCGCCCGACGAATCAGAGTAACACGGCCGTCCAGACGACGCAAGTACTCCGCGGAACGGAGCTTGCCGTTGTACTGGAACCCCATGGCATGTCCGTGCGCGCCCGCGTCGTGGATCGCCAGCAGGTCGCCGGGCTCCAGTGCCGGCAGGGGCCGGTCGATGGCAAACTTGTCGTTGTTCTCGCACAGCGATCCCGTCACGTCGTAGACCTGGTCGCACGGGGTCTCTTCCTTGCCGAGCACCGTGATGTGGTGGTAGGCGCCATAGAGCGCCGGCCGCATCAGGTTGGCCATGCTGGCGTCGAGCCCCGCGTACTGCTTGTAGGTGCGCTTGATGTGCCGCACGCGCGTGACCAGGCACCCGAAGGGCCCCGTCACCATGCGCCCGCACTCCATGCAGAGTTTCACCGGCGGGTGCCCGGCATCCACCAGTATGCGCTCGTGGGCGTCGCGGACGCCCGCCCCCACCCGCTCCAGGTCGACCGCCGACTGCTCCGGCCGGTACGGAATGCCGATCCCCCCGCCCAGGTTGATCAGCTCGAAGACAATCCCCAGCTCGCGGGAGAGCTCCGCCGCCAGCCGGAAGAGCAGTTCGGCCGTGTCGATGAAGTACTGCGGATTCAGCTCGTTCGAGGCCACCATCGTGTGCAGGCCGAACCGGCGCACCCCGCAGTCGCGGAGCATCCGGTACCCCTCGAAGAGCTGCCCGCGGGTGAAGCCGTACTTGGCCTCCTCGGGCTTGCCGATGATGGCGTTGCCGCCCTTGAGCGGGCCGGGGTTGTAGCGCAGGCAGAGCCGGTCGGGCAGGCCGGCCACCTGCCGCAGGAAGTCGATGTGCGTGATGTCGTCGAGATTGATCACCGCCCCCAGCTGCCGCGCCTTGACGAATTCGTCGGCCGGCGTGTCGTTGGAGGTGAACATCACCGCCTCGCCCTTGATGCCCGTGGCCTCGGCCAGCAGCAGCTCGGGCAGCGAGCTGCAGTCGGCGCCGAAACCCTCCTCCATGAGGATCTTCATGATGAAGGGGTTGGGGCACGCCTTGATGGCGAAGAAGTTCTGGAAGTCGGGATTCCACGCGAAGGCGCGGTTCAGGCGCCGCGCATTGGCCCGGATACCCGCTTCGTCGTACAGATGGAACGGTGTCGGATAGCGCTCGGCGATGGCGCGGATCTCGGCGGCGGGTATCGGCAGGGTCTTGATCGGGGAACTCATGCGTCTTCGGCTCCAGGGCTTGTCGGACTTCAATGCGGGGCTGGCGTCATCCTTCCGTCACCGGATCGAACAGCCAGGCGAAGTGGAAGGGCCCCGGCATCAGGCGGTGCTGCGGCAGCACCTCGGGGCCGCAACTGTTGCTGCCGATGCCGTTCTGGGCGACATCGAGGTTCAGCGTCATGAACGGACGTTCCCGCAGCTCGTGGGGATGCATCGCCCGCTCGAGATCCAGCGTGTCGTAGCGGTGCAGGCTGAAGCTGAAGGGCGACTCCGCGCCGATCCGCAGCCCCGCGCCCGCGCGATCCGTCGCCTCGACCCAGCGCGTCCCGCTGCGGTTGCCGTTCTCCTGCGGCACGACATACGGGGTCTCCAGCTCGTCCGCCCCGGCACACCATTCGCCGATGCGCACACCGGAACAGGTGTCGGCATACGACTCGCCGGGCCCCAGCCCGTACCAACGGGCCCGGTCGACCTGCCGCGGCAGTCGCACCTGCACGCCAAGACGCGGCCAGGCCACCGACCATTCGCCGGTCGGCGCCCCGGCAATGGTCAGCACGAGCCGGCCGCCGGCATCCACCGCATAGCGGTACTCGGCCTCGATCCCGCAGGCCACCACGGGGCCCCCCAGGCGCACCGGCACCACCAGCTCGCGGAGACCGCCGGCCTCCTGCTCCCAGCGGGTCGCGCCCAGGCACGGCATGAACTGGTGCAGGCCGTGGCGCCGCCAGGCCGCCTGTACGCGCCCACCGATGCCCTTGCCGTCGTTGCTGGTCGGCGCGCGCCAGAAGTTGAGGCACGGGCCGCGCTCCAGACACGCGCGCCCCCGGCTGACCCAGCGGCTCAGCGTGCCGGCCGCCTTGTCGAACGCAATCTCGAAGTCGTTCCCCCGCCAGACCACCTCGCGCGCATCCTCCGCCGGACGGGGCGCGGTGCCGCTGCGGACACGCCGCGCGGGACGCGGCCGCTGCCGCGCCTCCGCCAGCCGGAACTCCGCGAAGGCCACCTCGTGGCCGGCCTCGGCCCACGCCGTCGGCTGGGCCAGCCGGTAGCTGACCTGCAGCCAGTGCTCGCACCCGTCGTCGGCAACCGGCGCGAGGGGGATCGTCAGCAGACCGGAGCCGCCAGGCGCCACCGCGGGCAGCTCCACCGCCCCCGCCTGCGCCTCGCGGCCGTCCGCCAGCACCTGCCACGAGGCCGTGTAGCCCTCGATCCCGAGGAAGGCCTGGCGGTTGTGCAGCACAAGCCGGCCGTGCGCCAGATCCAGCGCCTCCGTGTGGATCGGCGCGAGTGCCTGCTTCAGCTCGGCCAGGCCCGGCGATGGCGTCCGGTCGGGAAAAAGCAGCCCGTCGCAGACGAAGGAGCCGTCGTTGGGCACGTCCCCGAAATCCCCGCCATAGGCGAAGTAGTCCCGGCCGTCGGCCGTCCGCGCGCGGATGCCGTGGTCGAGCCACTCCCAGACAAAGGCGCCGCAGAGGCGCGGGTGCTTCCAGATGATCTCCCAGTACTCCTTGAGCCCGCCCGGGCCGTTGCCCATCGCGTGCGCGTACTCGCAGAGGATCATCGGCTTGGTGTTGTAGCGCTCCGGTGCCAGATCCTTCCCGCCGGACGGGATCGCCTCGCGTCCCTCGCCGATCCGCTCCATCTCCGCGTGCGAGGCGTACATGCGGCTGTAGAGGTCGACGGTCTCGCACTGGTAGTCGCCCTCGTAGTGCAGCGGACGCGACGGATCCAGCCCGCGCGCGAGTCGGGCCATCGCCCGGTGGTTGCAGCCGAAGCCCGACTCGTTGCCCAGCGACCAGATGATGACGCTCGGGTGGTTGCGGTCGCGGCTGATCAGGCGGCGCATGCGGTCGACGCAGGCCGCCTCGTAGGCCGGATGGTTGCAGATGTTGTTGTCGCCGTAGCCGAAGCCGTGCGTCTCCAGGTCGCACTCGTCGATCAGGTAGATCCCGTAGCGGTCGCACAGGTCGTACCAGCGCGGATCGTCGGGATAGTGGCTCGTGCGCACCGCGTTGATGTTGTGGCGCTTCATCAGCAGGATGTCCTGGAGCATCGTCCCGAACGGCAGCGAGCGCCCCAGGTCGGGATGGTGCTCGTGGCGGTTCACGCCCTTGAGCATCGCCTTGACCCCGTTGACCAGCAGCTGCCCGTCGCGGATCTCCACCTGGCGGATGCCGATGCGCAGGGGCACCGCCATCAGGAGGCGGCCATCCGCCCCCTTCAGCGTCACCAGCAGCGTGTAGAGGTACGGCGTCTCCGCGCTCCAGGCGCGCGCTGCGGCCACCGCGCCCTCGAGCGCGATGGAACCGTCCTTGGCGCGGACCGTGGCGCGGAGCGGCCGCGTCCAGACCGCCGCGCCCGCGGCGTCGCGCAGTTGCGCCTCGATCACGCACCCGCGTACCGTGCCGCGGCCCTCGACCGCGACCTGCGCCGCGATCCGGACGGTGCCGTCGCGGTAGGCCGCGTCCAGGCGGGTCTCGACCGTCACGTCTGCCAGGCGCACCGACGGCAACCCCAGCAGCGTCACGGAGCGGAAGATGCCCGAGAGCCACCACATGTCCTGGTCTTCGAGATACGTGCCGACCGACCACTGGAGCACGCGCACGGCCAGCACGTTCGCGCCGCCGCGCACGAGATCCGTGATGTCGAACTCGTGCGGCAGGCGGCTGCCCATGCCGCGGCCCGCGAAGCGCCCGTTGACAAAGACCTCGAAGAAGGAGTCGACGCCGTCGAACCGCAGGTGCAGGCGGCGCCCCTTCCAGCCCGCGGGCACGGTGAAGCGGCGCCGGTAGCTGCCCGTCGGATTCGCGGAGGGCACGTGCGGCGGGTTCAGCGGAATCGGGTACTGGACGTTGGTGTAGTGCGGATGGCCGTACCCATGCAACTGCCAGCATGAGGGCACGGACAGGTTGTCCCAGCCGGAATCGTCGTGGGCCGCGTCCGCGAAATCCGCAGGCGCCGACACCGGCGAGGGGTCGAAGCGGAATTTCCAGACGCCGTCGAGCGGTAGGAGGCAGTCCGACTCCGCGGCTTGCCCCCGCCAGGCCGCCTCCGCATCGGTGAAGGGCAGGAACGCGCTGCGCGCGGGCAGGCGG
>CAZYRQ010000011.1:0-19241 GCA_964649455.1 uncultured Lentisphaerales bacterium | reverse complement strand
CGGTCGACCACGCCGACCTTCGGCGCCCGTTCCCCCTCGCCGGCGAGGATGGCGAGGCGCACGGCATCGGCACACATGGCCCGGAGGGACACGAGAAGCGCCAGCAGAACGACGACGTGAGTTCGTTTCATGCAATACAAGCGATTGGCTCTCATTGCGGTGCCTCCCGACTCTCGTAGAACTTGATTTCCGAGAGGTTCAGCCACGGCGGATCCTCAAAATCGATTACTTCCGATTCGTGGATCTCCGCGACGGTGAACCGCAGGCGGCGGACGGGCTTGCTGAAGGTGGTGCGCATGAACTGCGGATCGTTGTGGTCCTCGACATCAAGCAGGATCCGCTCCCTGGTGTCCGTCGTCACAGCAAACCGGCGGACTCGATGATTGTATAGATAGAGCCTAGGCCACCTCCCTTTCGCAATCCAGCCGTTGACGAGCCGGAGGCTCGACAACCGCGCGGGGCGCTCAAGCTCGATCTCGAACCACGCCCCCAGCGTCTCGTTGGTGGCCGCCGCCCAGCAGGTGTCATCGAGGCCGTCGCACAGATTGGCTACCGCATAATCCGCACCCGCCGTCGAGGATGCGGCGATACTCCGGACGGGAACATGGTTGGTCTGTGCTGCAACGAAAGCGTTATGCTCCTGCCTACGGCGCACGATGGCCTCCTCTTCCGGCGTCGCGCCCTCGGGGCGTGTCAGCCGCCAGAATGGCCCATAGTAGGTGCCGGCAAGGGCCGTCCGATCCGAGATTTTGATGAGGAACCCGATTTGCGCCTGGTTGCCGCCGCTTCCCATCGGATGATGAAAGGTTTCCTGCACCACGCTCTTATGAAGGTAGAGTCCATTCCGTGCGTCCTTCTTGATGCTGAAGTTGCCAGATGTCATGGTGCCTCCGACCGCAAGCCCCGCGCTGATGACATCGTCGCCAAGCGGAACGTGGCATGGATGCAGCAAGGAATCGTACTTTGGGTATAAGCGAATATTTGTCCATTGTTTCGTCGCGGGATTGTAGCTGGTCAGCCCACTGTGCCATGCTCCCAGAAGCATGCCATCGTCCATGTTAAGAGTCTGGAGCTGGTTACCGCCGACAGAGTCGATCCTGTTGTCCTGCATCGAGAGTCGCCAGACGCCATGTGGTTGACGCGTCGCGAGCCAGACGCACTCGCGTTCAGGATCCGCAGCCATGGCGTAGACGCTGAAGCGCTGCTGGCAGCCGTCCAGCGGATTGCGCTTGAGAAGCGAACGGCTGTAGGCGATCTCCTCGAATATTCCCAAAGACGGATCAAAGGCACCAAGGTAGTCGGCGTCGAACCCCATGACCACCTTGCCGCCGATGGCTTCCACGGTGGCCAGAGGAACGCGCGGCAATCCCTCTGCCACCCTGTGCACCCGGACATCCGTCGGACTGAAGACCAGGAGTCCGGCGGCACCGGCGGCCACGAATACACGCTCATCTTCCAGCGTCACATCGCTGGGTTCGACGGCCTCATTCCTCTTGGTGCCCTCACTCTGGACGAAGAGAGGGAAAGAGCCTATGGGCTTGCCGTCAAGGCTGCACACTTCGACGCGCAGCGTCAGGGAAGCGACGCGTTGCTCCTTGGCCAACTCCGCATACCGAGGGCTGGTGATGTCTTGCTCTTTTGCCCACACCAGAGCCAGACGGTCGCCAACGCGCTTGCAGAGCCGCAGTTGCTCTCCGCGCTGCGGCGGTGTTCCCAAAACAACGGGCACGATCTCATATGCTTTCCAGTAGGGGCTGATTTCCGGAGGAGATGTCGGCCTTCCCGTGCTCAGTTCAGCGAGTCTGCTTTCGAGCGCCTCGCGGGCTGCGTCGACCACGACCTGGACCTTCTCGTCTCGGTACCGCGCGAGGTGCGGCGGCGGCAACCGCGCCAAGGCGGCCTCGATTACGCGCCGCTGATCATCCTCGCTTAGCCTCCTTAGCAAACTCGATGCAATATGCGAGTCTTTTTCTCCGTTTGCATTGAAAAACTGGGCGAAGGAATACGGATCCGGCAATGCCAAGACAGCATCAAAGAATTTGCGACCAAGAATTTGCACAGCTTCCTTGTCAATCAAATCAAGCAGCACAGGCAAGGTGACACGCCCCGACGGATACAAGGCCTGTTCCATCAGGGTGTTGATGCCGTTGACGAAGCCATAACGGGCGAGAATCGCCGGGTAGAGGTCCAGCATCTCCCGGAATACCGCTGCCCACAAGGGCAGATCGCTATCCTTGTGGATCTTCGCCCTGTAGGCAGCTCTAAAAACCTGCGTCCTGTAGTAGAGCGCCACGAACTCGAACAGAAGCGACGGCTGGCTGGAGACCCAATCGCACCAGGCCAGCATCTCCTGCATATCCGCCTCGCTGCGCACATGTTTGCCTAAAACTCGAATACCCGACAAGAGGCGCACAAGAACATAGGGCGACGTGTATCCCGGCATCTCCAGCCAGGGATCCATCAACTGCTTCATCAGCATCGCATATTCTGCCGTGTCAACGGCACGACAACCGATATCGTACGCCTCATCTGGAATGTAAAGTAGATAGTATCCCGTTGAACCGCGAATCCGGTTGGAACCGTACCGGAATCGCGGCCATAGTTTGCGTACATACTCGACCTCCCGCCGGTGACACGCCTCTTTCTGCTGCATGAGCTCGCGGTACAGAAGGCTCGTCTCCGGGTCGTCGGAGCGCAGTCGCTCCCACAACATACGCAGGATATGCGCTGGATAGTGCACTCCCGGCAGGCCCGGCACCGCCTTGCCACTGGGGTCGGCAATACATTGATCCAGATTCACCTGGCACAACCGCATGACGCGCACCAACGAGGAGAGCAACGCCTGCTTCTCCGTCTCCGGTAGTGCGGTAAGCGTCTCGAGGTCCTTGGATTTGTATGCTAGACCGCCATTGTCAATTACATACGGCACACCGGCACGCTCGGCGACCACCAACTTGATCGTCCCCGCCAGTAGAATTGCCGTGCCGGGCTGGGGATCCAGCACATAGGCCGACTCCAGCAGGGGGAGCGCACGCGCCGTCTCGCCGTAGCGTTGCAGCATTTGCGCGTGGCCTGCCAGCCGGGCGGCCTCCTGCGCTGCCGGAAGGGAGGCGATCGGAATCGGGTCGGCGTCGATCCGGCGCAGGATCGCTCCAACCACGTCATGGGCCAGCGCCGACACGTTGCTGACGGAACCAAGCGCTTGCAGAACCGGGCCTTCGCCCGTGCCTTGCAGCGGTTGGATACGCGTCTGCACCTCAATGCCGGCCGCGTTCGTCGCGGAGGGGCGGATCAGCCCCTCGACCAGGTAGGACGAGAGCGCCAGTTGACGCTCGATGCCCGTCAGTTCCTGTTCGTTCCGGAGATGGCGCAAATACTCCCGGTCGACGACCAGGACATTGGTGGCCTGGGCGATGCGGCTCTCGACCAGCGCCCCCAGCGCGACTGGCAGATCCGTCAGTGCTGTTTTCCGTTGCTCCGCCGAGTAGCCCAGCACGGCGACGTAGCGCCGGCGGCCGGCGGGTGTGCGGAGCCATGCCAGGCAACGATCCATGACCGCGGCCATGCGTTCCGGCCTCTGTTCCACGGCGGGGCCGTCGAAAAAACTATCGCCCACCGTCAAGCCGGACTGCGCCTCGATGACCTTGACCCGGTACTGCCGATTGCGCTCCTGCTCCTGGCCGATCCGCTCCACCGCGAGCAGGAGATCGGCGCTCAGGAGCAGGCCCGTCCTGACGGCCTGCGTGCGGTCGGCCAGTCCGGAGAGGCTCAGCTTCTGCTCGGCGAGGATCTTCCCGATCGCCTCGCGCTCCAGGATCACGACCTCCGGGCGCTTCGACAGCTCCGCCATGAACCGGTCGACCACGCCGACCTTCGGCGCCCGTTCCCCCTCGCCGGCGAGGATGGCGAGGCGCACGGCATCGGCACACATGGCCCGGAGGGACACGAGAAGCGCCAGCAGAACGACGACGTGAGTTCGTTTCATGCAATACAAGCGATTGGCTCTCATTGCGGTGCCTCCCGACTCTCGTAGAACTTGATTTCCGAGAGGTTCAGCCACGGCGGATCCTCAAAATCGATTACTTCCGATTCGTGGATCTCCGCGACGGTGAACCGCAGGCGGCGGACGGGCTTGCTGAAGGTGGTGCGCATGAACTGCGGATCGTTGTGGTCCTCGACATCAAGCAGGATCCGCTCCCTGGTGTCCGTCGTCACAGCAAACCGGCGGACTCGATGATTGTATAGATAGAGCCTAGGCCACCTCCCTTTCGCAATCCAGCCGTTGACGAGCCGGAGGCTCGACAACCGCGCGGGGCGCTCAAGCTCGATCTCGAACCACGCCCCCAGCGTCTCGTTGGTGGCCGCCGCCCAGCAGGTGTCATCGAGGCCGTCGCACAGATTGGCTACCGCATAATCCGCACCCGCCGTCGAGGATGCGGCGATACTCCGGACGGGAACATGGTTGGTCTGTGCTGCAACGAAAGCGTTATGCTCCTGCCTACGGCGCACGATGGCCTCCTCTTCCGGCGTCGCGCCCTCGGGGCGTGTCAGCCGCCAGAATGGCCCATAGTAGGTGCCGGCAAGGGCCGTCCGATCCGAGATTTTGATGAGGAACCCGATTTGCGCCTGGTTGCCGCCGCTTCCCATCGGATGATGAAAGGTTTCCTGCACCACGCTCTTATGAAGGTAGAGTCCATTCCGTGCGTCCTTCTTGATGCTGAAGTTGCCAGATGTCATGGTGCCTCCGACCGCAAGCCCCGCGCTGATGACATCGTCGCCAAGCGGAACGTGGCATGGATGCAGCAAGGAATCGTACTTTGGGTATAAGCGAATATTTGTCCATTGTTTCGTCGCGGGATTGTAGCTGGTCAGCCCACTGTGCCATGCTCCCAGAAGCATGCCATCGTCCATGTTAAGAGTCTGGAGCTGGTTACCGCCGACAGAGTCGATCCTGTTGTCCTGCATCGAGAGTCGCCAGACGCCATGTGGTTGACGCGTCGCGAGCCAGACGCACTCGCGTTCAGGATCCGCAGCCATGGCGTAGACGCTGAAGCGCTGCTGGCAGCCGTCCAGCGGATTGCGCTTGAGAAGCGAACGGCTGTAGGCGATCTCCTCGAATATTCCCAAAGACGGATCAAAGGCACCAAGGTAGTCGGCGTCGAACCCCATGACCACCTTGCCGCCGATGGCTTCCACGGTGGCCAGAGGAACGCGCGGCAATCCCTCTGCCACCCTGTGCACCCGGACATCCGTCGGACTGAAGACCAGGAGTCCGGCGGCACCGGCGGCCACGAATACACGCTCATCTTCCAGCGTCACATCGCTGGGTTCGACGGCCTCATTCCTCTTGGTGCCCTCACTCTGGACGAAGAGAGGGAAAGAGCCTATGGGCTTGCCGTCAAGGCTGCACACTTCGACGCGCAGCGTCAGGGAAGCGACGCGTTGCTCCTTGGCCAACTCCGCATACCGAGGGCTGGTGATGTCTTGCTCTTTTGCCCACACCAGAGCCAGACGGTCGCCAACGCGCTTGCAGAGCCGCAGTTGCTCTCCGCGCTGCGGCGGTGTTCCCAAAACAACGGGCACGATCTCATATGCTTTCCAGTAGGGGCTGATTTCCGGAGGAGATGTCGGCCTTCCCGTGCTCAGTTCAGCGAGTCTGCTTTCGAGCGCCTCGCGGGCTGCGTCGACCACGACCTGGACCTTCTCGTCTCGGTACCGCGCGAGGTGCGGCGGCGGCAACCGCGCCAAGGCGGCCTCGATTACGCGCCGCTGATCATCCTCGCTTAGCCTCCTTAGCAAACTCGATGCAATATGCGAGTCTTTTTCTCCGTTTGCATTGAAAAACTGGGCGAAGGAATACGGATCCGGCAATGCCAAGACAGCATCAAAGAATTTGCGACCAAGAATTTGCACAGCTTCCTTGTCAATCAAATCAAGCAGCACAGGCAAGGTGACACGCCCCGACGGATACAAGGCCTGTTCCATCAGGGTGTTGATGCCGTTGACGAAGCCATAACGGGCGAGAATCGCCGGGTAGAGGTCCAGCATCTCCCGGAATACCGCTGCCCACAAGGGCAGATCGCTATCCTTGTGGATCTTCGCCCTGTAGGCAGCTCTAAAAACCTGCGTCCTGTAGTAGAGCGCCACGAACTCGAACAGAAGCGACGGCTGGCTGGAGACCCAATCGCACCAGGCCAGCATCTCCTGCATATCCGCCTCGCTGCGCACATGTTTGCCTAAAACTCGAATACCCGACAAGAGGCGCACAAGAACATAGGGCGACGTGTATCCCGGCATCTCCAGCCAGGGATCCATCAACTGCTTCATCAGCATCGCATATTCTGCCGTGTCAACGGCACGACAACCGATATCGTACGCCTCATCTGGAATGTAAAGTAGATAGTATCCCGTTGAACCGCGAATCCGGTTGGAACCGTACCGGAATCGCGGCCATAGTTTGCGTACATACTCGACCTCCCGCCGGTGACACGCCTCTTTCTGCTGCATGAGCTCGCGGTACAGAAGGCTCGTCTCCGGGTCGTCGGAGCGCAGTCGCTCCCACAACATACGCAGGATATGCGCTGGATAGTGCACTCCCGGCAGGCCCGGCACCGCCTTGCCACTGGGGTCGGCAATACATTGATCCAGATTCACCTGGCACAACCGCATGACGCGCACCAACGAGGAGAGCAACGCCTGCTTCTCCGTCTCCGGTAGTGCGGTAAGCGTCTCGAGGTCCTTGGATTTGTATGCTAGACCGCCATTGTCAATTACATACGGCACACCGGCACGCTCGGCGACCACCAACTTGATCGTCCCCGCCAGTAGAATTGCCGTGCCGGGCTGGGGATCCAGCACATAGGCCGACTCCAGCAGGGGGAGCGCACGCGCCGTCTCGCCGTAGCGTTGCAGCATTTGCGCGTGGCCTGCCAGCCGGGCGGCCTCCTGCGCTGCCGGAAGGGAGGCGATCGGAATCGGGTCGGCGTCGATCCGGCGCAGGATCGCTCCAACCACGTCATGGGCCAGCGCCGACACGTTGCTGACGGAACCAAGCGCTTGCAGAACCGGGCCTTCGCCCGTGCCTTGCAGCGGTTGGATACGCGTCTGCACCTCAATGCCGGCCGCGTTCGTCGCGGAGGGGCGGATCAGCCCCTCGACCAGGTAGGACGAGAGCGCCAGTTGACGCTCGATGCCCGTCAGTTCCTGTTCGTTCCGGAGATGGCGCAAATACTCCCGGTCGACGACCAGGACATTGGTGGCCTGGGCGATGCGGCTCTCGACCAGCGCCCCCAGCGCGACTGGCAGATCCGTCAGTGCTGTTTTCCGTTGCTCCGCCGAGTAGCCCAGCACGGCGACGTAGCGCCGGCGGCCGGCGGGTGTGCGGAGCCATGCCAGGCAACGATCCATGACCGCGGCCATGCGTTCCGGCCTCTGTTCCACGGCGGGGCCGTCGAAAAAACTATCGCCCACCGTCAAGCCGGACTGCGCCTCGATGACCTTGACCCGGTACTGCCGATTGCGCTCCTGCTCCTGGCCGATCCGCTCCACCGCGAGCAGGAGATCGGCGCTCAGGAGCAGGCCCGTCCTGACGGCCTGCGTGCGGTCGGCCAGTCCGGAGAGGCTCAGCTTCTGCTCGGCGAGGATCTTCCCGATCGCCTCGCGCTCCAGGATCACGACCTCCGGGCGCTTCGACAGCTCCGCCATGAACCGGTCGACCACGCCGACCTTCGGCGCCCGTTCCCCCTCGCCGGCGAGGATGGCGATACGGACGCCATCGGCACCTGGAGCCTGGAGAACCGCGAGCAAACCCAGCAGCGCAAGCGTAATCGTTGTTCTTTGCATCAATATCACATGGTGTCTAGTTCGTGACACAGATCCGCTAGCGACACGGCTTCCACCCCGTTGGCAAGCGGGAAACGCTCCTTGCCGCTATAAACCACAAAACGCTGTTCCGGCTCCACCACCTGGCAGGCAAGATGGAAACCGTGCTCCAGGTGTGGCGCCAGGCCGCGCTTGATCTCAATTGCCCATGGTTTGGATCGTTGCGGTAGCTTCAGGAGCAGGTCGATCTCATCGCCGGTCGCGCTTCTGAAAAAATAAGCCTCGCTTTCGGGTGGCGCCATCGCGACCAATGTTTCAATAACGAGGCCCTCCCAACTGGCGCCACTCACGGGATGCGCAAATAAGGCTTCGATATCGGCGATTCTCAGGAGGGCATGCGCGAGACCGCTGTCGCGCACATAGATTTTCGGGGATTTAACAAGCCGTTTGCGCGTGTTGCTGTGCCAGGGGGGGAGCCGCCGTACCAGGAGGAGATCGACCAGCAGGTCGAGGTAGGCGGCCACCGTCTTGCCGTCCACGGCCAGAGATCGAGCCAGAGCGGCGGCATTCAGCAATCCGCCCTGCTGGTGCGCCAGCATAATCCATAAACGGCGCAAGGTCTCCGCCGGGATGCGCGGTCCGAGTTGCGGGATGTCGCGCTCGAGATAGGTGCGGATGAAATCGTGCCGCCAGCGCAGGCTTGCGGTGTCGTTCCTGGCCAGCAAGCTGGCGGGGAACCCGCCACGCAGCCAGAGAGAACGCAAGTCCCGCGCCTCAAGCTCACCCGCGTGCAGCGGCGTGAGTTCCAGATAGCGGATACGCCCGGCAAGGGATTCGCTCGACTGGCGAAGCAGATCCAGTGACGCCGAGCCCAGCACCAGAAAGCGCCCCGCAACCCGTCCGTGCCGTCGCCCTTCATCAATAAGCCCACGCAGCAGGCGGAAGAGGTGCGGTTTACGATGGACCTCATCGAGGATGACGAGTTTATCCTGGTGATGCCGGAGATAGAGTTCCGGGTCGGCGAGTTTGGCCTGGTCGGCATCCGATTCAAGGTCCAGGTAGATGGCCGCACGTTGTCTGGCCACCTCCAGCGCAAGGGTTGTCTTGCCTGCCTGACGCGGCCCCAGCAGCGCCACGGCGGGCATCTCATCGAGCGCCGTCAGTAAAGACGGCAGCATATGTCGCGTAATCATGTGTGCAATTATGGATTACAATTCCAGATTTGCAAGAACAAATTTGGCCCGCTCGCCGGTCTCGACGTTGGGAACGGCGGCCAGCTCGACGGTCAGCGGGTCGGCCAAGGCACGGCTCTCGGGAGAAACATCCTCCGCCAGCACCGCCAGCCGGACAGGCGCGGGCGGTGCTGGCGACGGTGGCGCGTCGGCGCCCCAGCCCCGGCACGTGGTCAGCGCACACACGGCGAGGATGGTGATGCGGACGGCATCGGCGCCCGGAGACCTAAGGGCCGCGAACAACCCAAGTAGCACGAGAAAAATCGTGGTTCTTTGCATCATCATCGCAATTCCTCCGACCTCGACGAATCGTCGGGGGGGACGACTTTGAACAGTTTGTCGCCAATCCAGGCCACCAGCCCGTGCGCGCGGGAAACGGCCAGATTCCATGCATTGCCGCTGCCGTATTCTGGCAGCGAACGGCGATCATCCACCAGCGTCTCGTCAAGACCCGTTGCCAGGTTGCGCCGCGCCCAGCGCCTGGAGCCGGCATAGTAGAGCCAACCGGCGTCCTCTACGAGGCTGTCGCCTGTGGCGTTACCCGAGTGCCAACCAGGCGCGTCTTCAAGAGGTTTCTGCCGCACCAGACATCTGGTCTGCCGGTCGAGGCGATAGCTTCGGAAACCGTTGTCAGAACCGGCGACATGCCACTCGCCCGCACGCGAGAGGAACGCCGTCTCAGGCCCTTCGCTGCGAGGAAAGCCCTCCGGGGCCTTGAACTCCGGCGCCGAATAGACCGTAACGATCCCAGTTGCCGCGTCCACTATCAAAGGGATTGGCAGGTTGCGACGATCAACGAAAACCCATTGACGTCCGTCCTCGTCTCTATGCCCGGCAATCCAGCTCGGATCAAAACGCCGCCGTGTGTTTTTCTGTTCCTCGAAGTCCAGAAAAGCCTGGACCACCTCGATCGCCTCGTGTATCACCCGAACGACTGGTTCCCCGTCGCGCAGTTCCACGATGGCGATCCAGCCTCGTCCGCCGAAACCTCCAAGAGAACCGGCAGCCATGATCCGCTCCTCGTCCAAGGATGCGATTGGCATGGAATGCGAGGAGGATGGCAGGCCGTGCGCCTCCTTAACATGTGTTACCAGCACACCTTGCTGGTCGTAAACGAAGAGCCCGCCGGCGTAGCCGCTTGCGGCCCAGAGATAACGTCCATCGAACACGACGTGGCTCAGGCATATTCCCGGATCGACCAGAATCGGACGGGCGACCAGTTCCTTATCGACCAGCAACAATGCGCCGGCCGCGAACACCGCGTCGATCCCCTCCCAGGCGGGAACCAGTTGTTTCCAGCGTGTCCAGCCTCCCAGGGCACGCCATCGGAATCCCTCAAGTGGCTTGTCTGCATTGCCGTGATCATCCAACACGCGAATGGACAGTGGCACGAGGCGTACGCGGTCGCACAGCAGCGAGCCATCGGACTGTAGTAAGGGGCCGGAGCGTTTCTGTTCTTTCGGCGCTGTGGATGGAGTTGTTGCGGGAGCGCGAACCGCCGCCGCGCGCGCAGACTCCAGCCAGCCAACCTCGTTGCGTGCCGCAACCGCGAACAACGACGACTGATCCTGTGCAGCTACGGGCTCCTTGCGCACATCAGCGGCCAGCGCTTTGGCCAGCGCCAAGGTCTCATCGGTGGTGTCCCGCAGTCGGTAACGCAGATCGCAAAGCCGGCCATATCGGCCGTAAAGCTGCACCAAGGGGCGTGGTGACTTCTCCAATCGCGCGATAAATCCCAGCCAAGCGTCCACCGGGGGGTTCGGAGCAAGCTCTTGTCCAAACATGCGCGTACCGCCGCGCAAGTGGACGAGTAAGTTGTACGCTACCGGTGTTTCTTCGGGGAGGATCTCGCACAATAGTTCTGCCAAGAGGCTTAGATCCGAAGCGGCAAGGTAGTTGCCGTCCAGGCGCAGCAGAGTCACCTCGATGACCCGATTAGCGAGTTCCGGGACGTTCGCACCGCCTGCGACGAGTGCAGGGATGACGGCGCGTATGAAATCATTTTTTTTAAACCGCTCTTCCTCTTGCAGCAGATGGGCGTTGGTGGCACGCATGCCGAAGATACTGCGGATAGTGCCGTAAAAAAGGCGTATGCCGTGCGCTGCGTCAACGCGGCGGTTGCGGATAAGCGTCTCGACATGCAGCAATGAGCGACGCCAGACAATTGTGCTGCCACAGGATCGGTTATAGTCAAGCACCAGCCGGTCACGTTGAGGAACATCTTCAGGGTTCAACAGGAGCGCGGCCTCCCGCAGCGCGGCGGAACGGTTGAATTCGCCGATCTTGGCGAAGGCGCCGGCCCGTGTGACGAGTTGGCGGAATTGCCAGTCCGCGTCCATGTCCTCCTGTGGTGGCAGGTTCAGCATTTGGTGCAGGCGGGCGCGCGCCTTGATCCCGACGAACCGTCCCGCGTGCTCCAGCGGTATGACTCCAGACGCCAGTTCCGTGATACAGCGGCCACCATCGAAGATGGCAATCCGGATGTCAATGGATGGCCCGCCATCGGCCAAAGCGTCGGTGCGGTATTCCCCCTCCACCTGCAGCCGCATGACGCGCGTCACCATTTCTCCCGTTAGCTCCATTTCGGAGGCAATGGTCTTCGCCTCTTCCAACTCCACGAGTGCCAGACCCGGCATGTCCCCCAAAGACTGACGCAAAACTTCCGCTAGGTCAGCCTGCAGATGCGCATAGCGCAGCATCAGGTCGCGGCTGATGAAATCGGGTATTGCGATAAGCGTCTTAGCGCCATCGGGAAACCTTGATAGTACATCCAGAGCCTGCTCGGCCAGTGCCTTCGGATGCGTGGTTGCGCGCGACCAGCGCCAGTGGGACAAACGTGCCCCCGTTGAAACGTCGCAAACTATGCTGTAGGCTCCGCCACCTTTCGCCTCGGGAACCGTCCCAACCAAAATAAGCATGCGGGCCCGCAGCAAGCGTCCGACCGTCACGCGCCCCCGCACGCCGTCGGCCAGGCCGGCAGCGGTGAGCGCCTGCTCGCGCAGAACCCGGTCCAGCTCGACACGCTCGACGGTCTCGATGCTGGGCTGGCGCGCCAGTTCCACAGTCAGCAGGTCAGCCGGCGCGCGCGTCTCGGCGGACTCTACCGTCGCCACCACCGCCAGCCGCACGGGGGCGGCCACCGTAGCGGCGGGCGACGGCGCGTCGGCTGCGGCGCCTGTCGCGAGGCAAACGAGCAGCAGGCAGACAAGAAGAACGATTGGCGGTTTACGTATCATTGCATTGGGGGTTCGACATCGGGAAGATCCTCCCGCCAGATTTCACGGACACGCCAGAATTGAATCGACTGCTTGGAAAGCTCCAACATGGCCGTGAAGAAGACGTTGCCGATGCGGTAGGTGCAGGCGTGGCCGGAATCTTTCCGGATGTAACCGCTCTCATACGGAGGACCAAGCTTCTCTGTGATGCGCGTCAGGGAGTCGTCCCAGGCAAGCCCGAATGGGATGCCACCCCTGGCCGCGTCCGAGTCGGTCATGCCATGTCGGGCATCAATGCAACGGACAAGACCATCCTCAATCCGCAGCAAAATGCCGTCATCGTGGAAGCGCAGAACCTCCTGCCGGCCTTCCCAGTTATCGATGTATTCGTCCGGCGTCGAGAGAGCCCCGCTTGCGGCCAGCAGCCGCACCGCCACGTCCTTCTCCTTGCCGAGCGCCTCTAGCACCCGGTTTCGCCGCAGTTCGGCGAAGCGTCGCATGCTCTCCGCGTCCGGGTCCGGCTCCTTGAAGAACTCGGCTTTACGCTTGGCTCTGACGCTGCCGAGAGCTGCCCCGCGCTTAAGGATCTTTCTGGCCGCGCCGATGTCGGCCGGCATGCCGCTTCCCGAGGCCATCAGTTCGGCCAGATTGCCAAACGTCAACAACTGATCCTTTTCAACCGCCTTCAAGTACCATTTCCCCGCCAGGACGGGATCCAGGTCAACCACTAATCCCTCATGATGGCACACGCCTATCAGGAATTGCGCCTCGGCATCCCCGTCTTCCGCCATTTTCCTTACCTCGTCGATCACGGGGGCGGCCATCGCTTGACCCATGGCGGTGTTGGCCTTGAGGCCACACACCCCCTTGAAATGCAGCCGCGCCAGCCACAGGGTTCCCCGGGGATCCCCGTTTGCGGAAAGCCGCGTGAAACCATCCACGATCGTCTGATCGGAAGCGGTTTCGCAAGCGTATCCCGCAACGGTCGAACGTAGCAAACGGTCGTCGCGAACACCGCCCCCGGGCGTCGCCCCGGCGCCCGTGCAGGGCTTGAAGGCAAGTGCCGCCGCCACAACCGTCATGAGCACCCTACTGGTTGTCATCGTCCGCTCCTTTGCCCTTTTCGGTGAAAAACGACACGTTCCATCCGTCGACCAGCCCCCGCAAGGCAATGATCTTCCCGTTCCATACGGCGAGAGCAAAGACATCCTCTATCTTTGACTCGCGCAGCAGCCTGGATGCCGCCGCCTGCTCGTCCCGGGGCGGCAGGGACGGCAAGTCCGATCGGTCCACCTGTATCCATGGCGTGTCGACCGTCCGCCTGAAGGAGACCGCCTCCCGGGGGTTTTGCAGCGACAATGACATCCAGATGTGCCCCGTCTCGGGGTTTGTCGCAATGCCGTCCAGACCCGGAAGGCGCTCGCCATAGCCGATCGTCTCGGTTGGAGCATGGAGGTCATACAGCACGTTCAGGTTCCAGGAACCAAGATCCCAGTAAACAACCCATGTGTCCAGCCTCAAGCAGACGCCATTCCGCAGCGGACTCAGACTGCCCCTGTAGCCACGCCACACCTGGTCCTCGACGACGGGCAGTCCTTCGTCAAAGCCGGCTCGGCGCCAGGCCGCCATTCCCGGCAACTTGATGGGGATCGCAATCATGCCGATTCCGGGCTGCAACACCACGAGATGGTCGCCCACCTTGACGGGACCGTGCAGACCATGGGGTATGGTATAGGCTAACCGTTCGCCGCCTTCCGCAAACCAGCGCATGCGTTCCGACACCACTTCGCGTTTTTCGAGGTCGATCTGCAACAGTCCCACGGGATGATGCCACCTCCCTTCGCCCACGGTATAGCGGACAGGCGTGCCGGAAACACCGATCCATAGCGTGTTTCCGTCCACAAGAAATTGTTGCAGTCCAATCTGGGAACGGCGATCCACCGGTTCGGGCGGTCGGGCGAGTTCCTCCAGCCGTTTCCCATAGGTCGCCGAACTGAGGATGATTTCCTCGGTCAAAGGGCTTTCAGCCTGCTCGAATTCCGGGTGCCGCGCCAAAATCCTGCGCCGCCAGTCCCGCGCCACTTCGAGTACCCGCGCATTCTTATGGTTGACGCGCTGATTCTCCCGTGCCTGTGCATCCTTCAGCCAGTGATAAAGCTCCGTCTCGGAAATCGTGTCGAGCAGAGCCCGATAGTTGAACTCATCGATCGTCAGGAAGTCGGCCTCGACGGTCAGCTCCCTTAAATGTGCGAACACACGCTGCTGGATACGCGGCTTGAGCTCCGGGCGGTAGGTGCAGAGGTCGAGCAACGAATCGGAAACCCACTGGTTGGGGCGGTATTCCTCGCCATGATGCGCAATCTTAGGTCCGAAATGTAAGAATCGCCAATACCAGATATCCTTGGCTCCACCGATGATGACCCCCACGTCCGTGAGCATGCCGTCCAGGTGAGCCATGCGCACGCTTTGGGTCCGGCTCTGCTGCAGCAGAAGATGGTGGGCATAGTAACGGCGCACCGGGTCTTCGCCGCGGGTGAACCGCTCCAGGTCGCTCCGCTTCCATTTGTAGACGTGCAGCAGATAGGACGACAGGAAATAGCGGCAGGAAGCCGGCAGTTTCGGATCGGCCTCCATGGCGGAGATGCGCTCGACAAGATGCTGCCTCCGTGTAGATGGCAGCTTGAAGATGCCGTTCATCCATTCGGTATACTTGTCAAAAAAGGAACCGTTGTTGCTGTAGTCGTACTTTTCAAACTCCTCCAGAAGCCTGCTCCGAAACGGCCGCAACAGCCGGACGATCTCGGGATTCTTGAAGCTCGCATAGCTGCTGAGAAAATTGAGCAAGTCACGGTGCTGTGCCCAATTGGTCGCCTTGAACAGCGCGATTTTATGTTCACGGCACAACTGCTCGACACGGGCCACCGTCAGGGCTCGCTGGTAGTCGTCGGGCAAGGCCGCGAGCCCTCCCAGCAGCGTTTTAACGTAGGCCAGACTCCGTTTCTGGTCTGAAGGTGCCAGCGCGAACGCCGCCTCGCTGGCCCAGGGATACCCGGTCGCCAGCGCGTCCAAAACCCCGACCTCCGCCTTCAAGGTTCCTTCGTCGGCCTCCCTGCGCAACTTCATGGTCGCCATGCACAGGGTGTCGATGGCGCGGTCCCGCAGCGTGCGGAGGTTCAGCAACCCGCCCTCCTCCCTGATGACTTCAGTCGCTCCTGTGGAGACATGGCGCACGCGGAGCGTCAGCGCAACGTTCGGGTCGCCCCAATCGCCCGACAGTTCCGAACCGGCGCCCAGACTGCCGTCGACCAGCAGCGCAGCCGCCATCAGCGGGGACGCCGCGCCGGCCAGAGCTCCTTCCCGCGCGACATCGCCGAGTTTGCGTCGCTCCATGATCAGCACGCCCGGCAACGCCGAAAGCTCAACCAGCAGACGCTCTTCAATCCCCGCCATGACTTCGACCACGACGGGGTTCTGCCGCAGGTTGGCCGGCAGCGCGTCGGTGATGGTCAGAATGGTGACGCCCGTCCGCTGTTCCGCCGGCAGATCCAGGTTGGCGATGAAGCGATGCACGGCGGCAACCGTCCCCGACAGGTCGGATCCGCCCCTGTGCAGGCAGAACCCTGCCACAAAGCCATGTGTGGTTTCGACGAGCCGGACATGAAAAACAGCATCGTCCCCGTTCTTGCGGTTCAGGAACAACAGCCCTTTTGCCCGAAGGACCGCGCCAAGCCTGACTCTGGCCGACGTCTCAACCAGTCCTTCGACGGTCAGCTTCTGCTCGGCCAGCACCCGTTCGATCTCGGCCCGTTCGATGGTCTCGATGCCGGGCGTCTGCGCAAGGTGTACCGTCAGCAGGTCGGCCAGCGAACGCGTCGCATCCGAGCCGTCCGCCGCCAGCACTGCCAGCCGCACAGGGGTGGTTGCTGGCCTGGCGGCGGGCGGCGCATCGGTCGCGGGAGCCGCCAGCGTCGGCGCGGCCAGCAGAACGGCAGCTAGCAGGCTGCCGATCAGGCCACCCACGCGCCACTTGGCCCCGCCCCTACTCCGCGCTCCTGCGCCACTGCGGGAGCACAGTTTCCACATCCCTATTTTTTGAATCTGGAACTCAGGAAAACAGGAAATGCTTGATGAAAACACGCCCCTTCCTGCCTTCCGCCTAAAGGTGGTACTCCGACCGGGCTGTGCCGATAGAACCTTCTGTGTTGGATTCACCGGTTTCACTGTTTCTCCATCTTCTCCGCGCGCTCCAGCATCGCCTTGGATTCGGCATTGTCGCCGCAGCGCCGGTAGAGGTCGGCGGCGATATGCAGCATTTCGGGCGTTTCCTGCTGGCGGACGAGGTGGGCGAGTTGACGCACCTTGTCGCTGTCGCCACTGGCCAGGTAGGGTTCGATCAGCCAGTCCGTCTGCTTGTGGTAGCGGTAGGACCACTGGATCGCGTACCGTGCAAGGAATGGATCGGACGCCCTGATGCGCTCGAAGTCCCTGCGCGCGGCGTCCGTCTCGCCACGCTGCACCTTGCGGAAGAGGGTGCAGAAGGCGAGATACGGATCGAACGGTCCGTCCGCCAGACGCTGCTCGATTCCGGGACAGACCGCCTCGCGAACGTCGGAACGGAAGGCCCAGCCGCCATGCCTCCGCCAGTCGATGAAGCTCATCTTGACGGCTTGCAGATAGTATTCGGTACGCTCGGGCTCGGTAAATCGCCTTGCATACATGTACTTCTGCCGGCTGCTGACCTCGGTATGGTAGCGGGCAAAGGCGATGAGGCAGGCGTTGTGCTCCGCATCGGACAGTGTCTCGCCCTGCCGCAGACGCGCCAGAGCGCGATCCACGCGCGCGGTATGGACGAGGTGCAATGGCGGGCGCACCGGCAAGGGCCGCCGGTTTACCTCCAGCGCGCCCGGCATCGTGCCCAGCCACAGCATTTCGCACTTTTCTGAGCCTGATGAGCAGAAATCCATTGGATAGTGTCCCGAAATGTCGGGCTCCAACGGATTGGCACCGGCCTCCATCAGGGCGCGCACGATACCCGGATCAGGTGAAACCTGCAAAGCAGTACGGCTCTGGTTATCACGGTGACGAGGGTCGGCACCGGCGGCCAGCAGCAGTTCCACGCATCGCAACTGCCCGCGTTCCGCCGCCAACATGAGCGGTGTCCAGCCTTTGGCATTGGGCACATCAATGTCGGCACCACGGGCGATAAGCGTCCGGACAGCCGCCGCCTTTCCGTTGGCCGCGGCATGCGCCAGCGGCGTCATGTCATCCATGTCGTATTCATCAACTAACGCTCCGGCATCCAGAAGGCGGTTCAGGCCGTCACGATCATCCGCCAGCGCAGCCGCAACGAGCGGCGTGAACACGGAGGAGTCAGCCGGCTTCTCGGACGTCACGGCCGGAGATGGTTTGGGGGCGGGTGGCGGAACCAGCCAGGCCATATCGCTGCTGATCGTGTTGGTGGCCCCGACCAGATAGGCCAACTCCCAGTCCGGCGGGGTTCCGGGTGTAAAATAGTTGCCGCCGATGACGATCGTACCGCCGCGATAGCGCGCCAGATCGTAGCGGGCCAGATAGTTCGCGGGCGTGGCGAGCTCGACAGGCGGGTCTCCGATCGACTCGTCAGCCATGCGGAAACAAGCGGTGATGTCAACTAAAGCCTCGTTCAACAAAGAACCACGACCACGTCCCTTGCTCCGTGTTTTGGTGAACAGAACCAGACCAGGCGTGCTGGTGATGATGCCATGCGCCAAGCGCGAAGTACTGACACGGCGGTCGTCGCTGACAAGTTTTGTCCATGTATCGTCAGCCGGTGTGTAACGCCAGATTGAGCGCTCCGTGAAAAGATAGAGCCGGCCTGACGCGGCATCGGCCACCAGACCATCAATCAAGCCGACCGACGCCAGTGGCCCGGTCGCCGTTTCCGTGGCCGTCACCGCCACGACACGCGCCTGAGCCGCGTCCTTGCGCCAGGCAAGCAAGGTGTTCGGCAGCGCGATATAGAGCGTGTCGCCCAGCGCGGCGGCACCCGTTATGTTGAGCGACGACAGTCCGATCTCAGCGCCCAGCAGTCGGACGTCGGACAAGTCGCCCGCGCCCGCCGGTGCATCGCGGGGAAACAGATATACGCCCTGTCCGCGCCTGGCAAGGCAGATATTTGCCTTCCAGAAGAAGAGAGGCGAAAAGGCATGGTACACATGTTGACAATCCGATACATACGGGCGGCCACGCGGGGTTACAATTTTGCCGAAGCGCGAGAAGTCGATGGCGCCGGTTTTCAAGTCCATCCGTATCAACCCGGTGTAGTCGGTGTTGTCCCGCGAAAAATCGTTCAGATCGTGCCCGCCAAGTGCAATCCACAGTTTATCGCCATCGACCAACAGGCGCTGCGGCGTAACCGCGAAGTCGAGACCATCCAGAGATATACCGTGCTCCCTGAGGTAACGGTCGTTCGGCGCGAGCATCGCCAGCTTGTCGCCGGGAGCGACCCGGGTCACAGGACTGCGGCGGCGGGCAAGCTCGATGCTGCTTTTCCCGATACGTTCCAGCGCCCTCTTCCCATGGCTTGAACGCGGCAAACGGGTGGACGGCACCGTGCGAAGCATCCCTATCCGGTCCAGCAGTGAATTGGCGACGCCCTGCTCGAACCATTCGAAATACTGATCCGACCAGGTGTCGCACAGGGAGGCCAGATCGCCGGCCTCCAGCCACGCTTCGCACTGGGCCAGCAGGGCGGCATTCACCTGCTTGCCAAAGCCAGCGTTGCGGATAGCAAGCAGCGTGTTGCGCAAAAAGTTGTAATGCTGGTGTCCATCGTTCCGCGAGTGCCACTCGGCGAAAAAGATGGCCAGTTGCGTGCAGCGCAGCACATCGGGAAGCAGTTCCAGCACGGCGGCGTAGTGCTGGCCGCGCTTTTCGGCAGAGGCGCTGACGCGGGCGGCCTTGACATGCGCGAAAAACCGGACGACGGGATCCG
>CAZYRQ010000010.1:0-20572 GCA_964649455.1 uncultured Lentisphaerales bacterium | reverse complement strand
AACGGCGCTTGCCGGGTGCATGGGATTGCTCGCGTCGTTCCAGAAGCAGAAATTCAGTTGCATGACCCTCTCCTCGATGAAGCGGCACCCGGCCAGCACTGGCCGAAAGCATGATCAGCAAGAATAGCAGAGACGCCGTCCGGCGGCAAGCCGGGGGGGCTTGAAACGTACCCTTGAAACGTACCGAAGGTACCGAAATGTACCGAAACGTATCTTGAAGCTCTTTTGAAACTGCGAGAGTTGACACTCCCCCTGTTACATCACCCGGCACCCGCCCTTGCGCAAACGGCGTGCGGGGACGCTCGCCCTCCAGGTTGGTCATCACCAGCCGCTTGCTACATCGAAGTGGAGGGCGAGCGTCCCCGCGAGCCGCAAGGACAAGGAGGTACGGGCGAATACACTAGGACTATGATATCGTGCGGCTTTCCGCTACGATAGAACGCGTCACGAGGGATCCGCATGAACGAACACGCTATCTGCACACGCCCTGTCGTCGCCGTGCCAGGTCACGAGCCGAGTCTGCTTCCTGCAAGCAAGAACTGGAAGTTGGTGTGGAACGACGAGTTCGACGGCACTGAACTCGACCGCACAAAATGGAGCTTCCGCCTCAACTTCTGGGGGCGGCGTTTCCCCGCCTACACCGACGAGGGGGTCGTCCTCGACGGCAAGAGCAACGTCGAAATCCACCTGATCGAGCACGACGGCCAATACAGCAGCGCACAGCTCCAGACGGGGTCGAACTCCTTCGACCCGCCCGTCGCGAACGAGCCGAACCCGTGGGGACAGCAGGACATCTGGCCACTCGCCTCGATTCAGAAGCCGACCTTCATGCACCGCTACGGCTACTACGAGTGCCGCTGCAAGTTCCAGCGGTCGGACGGCTGGTGGTCCGCCTTCTGGCTGCAATCGCCGTCGATCGGAACCAGCTATAATCCCGCATACAGCGGCATCGAATGCGATATCATGGAGTGTTTCCGCGCCGGTATCCGCGAAGTGACGACGGGCAACATCTATGGCGGCTATGGCAAGGATTTCCGGGAAAACGGCCGTATCACGTACACCTGCGACGAGACGCCGGATGGCTTCCACCGCTTCGGCGTCGACTGGAGTTCGGAAGGCTATGTCTTCTACTGCGACGGACGCGAGACGGCGCGCACGGAGGGACCCGTGTCGCGCGTGGAGCAGTTCATCCTGCTGACGACCGAACCCAAGGGCTACCGCCTCAAGCATCCAGCCCCGGTGCCAGAACTCCGCGCCACCGTCCTGCCCGACTGCTTCACGGTCGACTACGTTCGCGTCTTCGACCGCGACCAGTGACCTTTAGGCGACGATCTCCAACCCATAGAACGTAAAACGCGTGTCCCCGGTCACAATGGCAAGACTTTCCTGTTTCGCGGTGGCGAAGATGAACCGATCAGCCGGATCGCGGTGGTGCCTGGGCAGTTGATTCGTCATCACTGGAATCTCGACGGAGAGATCCGCGAGTACGAGGTGGTGGGCGATGATCGCCCGGTTGAACCAATCCAGAGACGGGAGGGGAAGCTCTAGGCCGCCGCGTTCGGCTTTCAGGCCTTCACGCGCCCATGATCGCAAAAATAGCCCGAAATCGGCCCCCTTGAGTAAGTCGGGCTAGGCCTGCTTGAACCAGCGGCGGAGCAAGGCCAGCTCGCGCGCGAGTGTCGCGTCGATGGTCTCGCCGTCGTGGCGGCACGATTCGAGCGAGACCCAGCCGTCGTACCCGCGTGCCAGCAGCATCTCGGCGACCAGGGCGTTGTGGATGACGCCCGCGCCGAGACGGCTGTTCTCGAAGACGGCCGGCGCGGTGTCGGTCGCCGGGCGCGAGGCGGGCGTCCAGTCCTTGAAGTGGCACATCGCGATCCGGTCGTAGCAGTCGGCCAGGTTCTCCTCGGCGCGCTCGCCGACCGCCAGGAAGTTGCCGGTGTCGAAGACCATCTTCACGCGTCCACCGGCCCGATCCAGCACATCGAGGCAGTCGGCCTTGCGGCAGATCAGATCGGGAGACAGGCCGTAGTTCTCGATGGCCAGCACGACACCATGTTTCCGCGTGTAGACGTCGTAGGCTTCGCCCAGTAGATCGGCGATCATCTTGCGGCCGTCGGCCGGCGCCACGCCCTCGATCAGGTGGCTGCCGGCGCAGTGGGCAACGGTGGCGCCATGCTCGGCGCAGATATCGAGACCGCGCCGCAGCTCGTCCTGCGCGCGGCGGCGGTCCGGCGCGCCCTTGTGGACCAGGTTGCAGATCACGTCCACGGCGATCAGCCGCAGCCCGTGTTCCGCGAGCCAGCGGGGATAGTCGCGGGCGAAGGCGGGGTTCTGGTAGAAGTCGGCATCCAGCACCTCGACGCCCCGGGCACCGTGCACCGCGAGGCGCGCGAGCAGGTCGCGAGGGCCGAGAACGCCATCGTTCCACCAACCGAACGAGACCATCACGGAAAACTGAATCATCGGTTAATCTCCAGCAGGGCCGTCGCGGTGTCGGCCTCCATCCGCAGGGAAGGGGCGAAGTGCAGGCCGTCCGCATCGGCCTGCACGGCGACGGGCCGACCATCCAGCCGGGCCGCCGCATGGTCGGAGAGTGTTGGCAGGGGCAGATGGCGCAGCGCCAGCGTGCCGCCGAGCACACGTAGTGCCGCGCGCGTCGTGCTTAGCTCGAAGATCCCCCAAGCCGTGCCTGCGCACCAGAAGGTGCGGAACGGCACGGGCATGCCCGGCTGGGGGGCGAAGCCGATGCGCCCCTCCGTCAAGTCGAAGGAGAAGCCGCTCAGGATGGGCAGCAGGGCGTAGCTGGCCATGGAGCGGGCATAGTTGCTGCCGCACTCGATCTCGTTCCACGGGTTGCGCACGCGGCCGTCGTAGCGTTCGCGGACGCCGGCGACGACGCGCAGGCCCTCGTCGAGGAGCCCGCGCGAGATCATCAGCGCGGCCGCCGCGTACTCGAAGCCGTGCATGGCCTCCTGCGCGTAGGGAACGGGAATCACCGGACGCCGCCGGCCCTCCGGCCAGGAGCAGATGACCAGGCCGCTCTCGTCGTTGAGGCCGAAGACCCGGCACGGGTTGACCAGGTCGCGCAGCGGACTGGCGAAGTTGTGCCGGAAGATGGCCGCGAGGGCCGAACGCACGCGCGCGGGTTCGAAGATGTCGCCGAGACCGTAGAGGTCGGCATGCAACTGCGCCAGCACCTGGTCGATGCCGCAACCCTCGCCGATCTGGTACTTGACCTCGCCATGTTCCGCGTTCCAGTAGGTGGCGGCCACGCCATGGGCGTCGAGGGGCGCGCGGTCGGCCAGGTCGATCCGCTGGAAGTAGTACTCGCCGTTGAAGAGGTTGGCTTCCAGCCACGTCTGTCCGCGGCGGGCGATGGCGTCGTATTCGGCGGCCTGCTCCGGTTCGCCCAGATGGCGCGCCATCTCGGCCGCGGCGCGCAGGGCGCCCAGGTAGAAGCCCGTCAGCCAGGGGTTGGGGCCGAAGAGCTCCATGTCGAGCGTGTGGTGCTGGCGGCCGGTCAGGACCCCGGTGCGCTCCGGATCCCAGCGGTCGATATTTTCCGGATGCCAGGCGTAGGCGATCGCGCGCTTGACGGCGGGCCAGAGACGGCGCAGCCAGGCGGTGTCGCCGGAGAGCTTCCAGTCGCGGTAGGTGACGAGCACGTTGCCGAAGAGGCCGTCGGCGCAGGAGCGGCCCTCCTCGCTGGCGCGCAGGCCGAGCGGGAGCTGGAGCCGGAACGGCATGCCGCCGGTCGAGGTCTGGTTGTAGGCGAAGTCCGCCTCGCGCATGGAGCGCGCCAGTTGCGGGAAGAGGAAGGGCAGCGCCTGGGCGTAGTTCCAGACGTGCGTGCAGCTTCCCTCGCAGCAGCCGCAGGTGCAGTGGCAGCCCTCGAAGCCGTAGAAGGTGCCGTCCTCGAGGCGCATCACCGTGGGCGACTTGAGGATCGAGAGGTTGGCGGAGACGGCATCCAGCACGCAGGCGGGCAGGGTGCTGGAGAAGAGCGCCTCCTGGAAGCGGCGTGTTCCGGCCTCGAGCCGGTCCCAGTGCGCCAAGGCGTAGGCGGCGCTCTCGCGCGAGCCCCCAGGCCAGCAGGTGGCATACCAGTTCTTCCAGCGCCGCGGCAGGCCGGCGGCGTCGGCGGCCGCGGCCGCCGACGCGTTCCAGTCGTTCTCGCGCGTGGGGAAGTGCCAGGCGATCAGGAAGCGGACGCGGTGGCGGGTGCCGGGGGCAAGGTCGAAATGGGCGGCCAGGGTGCCGTGGTTGCCCTTGCCGGCCTGCTCGGGGGGGTAGGTGCGCGGCAGGAGCGGTCCCGGGGCGCCGAGATCGCGCATCAGGATCTCGAGATCGTCGAACCAGCCCCCACGGAATCCGTAGTCCTGCACGCTGACGTGCTCGGCATCGGTCGCGAGCGTCAGTTCGCCCCAGGTCGGATCGTCGGCCGACACGCCGCGGGTCGAGAAGTGAAGCCGCTTGATCGGGGCGTCGGTGGCGTGCTCGTGGATCTGGGGACCCGGCAGCGGGTTGCCGAGCGTGGCGGTGAGCGTGACCGCGAGCGGACGGTCGCTCCGGTTGACCACCTCGTAGCTCAGGAAGGCGGCGGGGATACCCGAGTCGCGGTCATTGAGGGGAATGAAGGGATTGAAAGCCGTCAGTTGAACCTCGCAGGGGCAGGCGGGGTCGCTGAAGCCGACCTCGGCGAAGGGATAGGCGGCGCGGAACGTGGTGTCGCGGAAGTGGGGCAGGCCCGCGAGCAAGCGGCGATCCGGTCCGAAGCCGAAACCGGCATGGCGCGCTTCGGCAGTGCCGGAGAACCCTGCCCGGAGGTCGCCCTGCACGAGGCGCAGATCGATTGTCCGCCCCGCCTCCTCGCAGCGCAACGCCACGTGCGAGAAGCCGTTGAGGCCGCCCTTGTTGGGGTGGTTGGCGATCTCCCAGTCGATGAAGCGGCCGTCGCCGCCGAGGCCGATGCAGCCCGTGCCGAGGCCGCCCAGCGGAAAACTAATGCAGGTCTGGCGCTCGCCGGTGTAGTCAATTGGGATCACGCGAGGGATCTCCTGTGGATTCGCCGTGCCGCAGTATGGGCGTGAAGAAGGTGTCGTCGGAAGGCAAGCCCACGACGAGTGTGTCGAAAGCGGGCACGGTGTAGCGTCCGCCGGCGAGCGTGGTCAGCTCCCGGTAGCTTTCGCGGGCGCCCCCGGTGTCGCCGCCCGCGGACTGCCGTTGGATGGCGAGGGCGAGGAACTGCGCCATCAGGCGGGTCTCGTTGCGGTAGCGGCGGACGGTTTCCCGGAGGAAGACCGTCGTGGCCGGGATCAGGGCGGGATCCGGCGCCGTCGTGTAGCGGTCGGCGGCGAGATCGCCAGTGAAACGTCCATGCTCGATCAGCGCGAACAGGTTCTGGTGGATCATGCGCCGCAGCGCCTGGTGCTCGAAGCCGCGGGCATGGGGCAGGCCGGCGGCGGCCCAGTAGATGGCGTGGCTCTCGGGCAGGCGCCAGTCGAGGCGCGCGATCGAGCGGTCGACCGCGTGCATGCGCCCGCAGTCGAGGCGGAACTCGCGCTGCAGGCGTGCGGCGGCCTGGCTGCCGACAGCCGGGGGGGTGCCGCCGGCGTCGAGGCTGGGGGCCATCTCCCGGGCCAGCGCCAGCTTGTAGTGCAGGTGCGCGGGATCCATGGAGTCGCCGATCTTGTTCTGGTAGAGCCATCCCAGCTCGCGGTAGAGACGCGCGTCGGCGGGGTTGGCCGTGAGGGCGCGGTCGCGCAGCAGCGCGATGCCGGCCTGCACCCAGGTGAGGCGGTCTTCGTGCCGCGGCATCATGGCGCTGATGTTGTAGGCCAGGTTCCAACTGTTGAAGACCCAGGCATCGGTCGCGCGCGGATCGAGCGCCGTGATCCAGTCGGCAAGCTGCACCTGCTCGAAGTAGCGTCCCTGCTCCTGCAGCCGCCCGGCGCGCAGCCAGAGGACTTCCGAGGCGAGGCCGCGGAAGCCGCCCAGGCCGACCATGACGTACTGCACCCAGAGCGGCTGTCCGCCCCCGGTCGTCGCCGCAGGCGCCTGTTCGCGGTGGCGCGCCCCGCGCAGGATGGCTTCCAGCAGGATGGCGACGGCCAGTGAAATCACGAGGACGAGAATCGGCTCTGCGTGGCGGCGGGTGTCGCAACGGGGTGTCGCGGGCCGGTTCATGGGGCGAGCTCCCGTCGGCGGAGGGCAGCGGCCGCGAGCAGGCAGCAGCCGCTCGGCAGCAGCAGGGCGTTGAAGGCGAGCGAGCGGTACAGGTCGCGCGGCGGAATCTGCTCGGCGGCGGCGAGCTGCCGCAGGGGCGTGGGCGCGAGGGCCGGGGCGGCGAGGCTGGTGAGCGCCTGCGTCGTGCCGGCGGCGATGGTGGCCGCGAGGTTCCGGAACGGGGCGCGCCGCGTCTCGCGGAGATCCTCCAGCGCGCCGGGGTCGCCGGCGACGAAGACGCTGATCATCGTGGCGAGCAGAAGGCCCGTGGCGCAGAAGGCGGCCACAGGGAGCGAGAAGAGCGCGCCCAGCGCGAGTCCGAGCGCGGCGATCAAGGCCAGCAGGGAGGCATGCACCGCGGCGGCGCGCAGCAGGTTCATGGCGAGCGGCAGGCGCGGAACGAGCAGGTCGAGCCCCTGGCGCGGCTGCAGCAGCAGCGGCCCCGTCGAGGCATCGCCGGTGTGACGCATGGAGAGGGTGAACCGGGTGTCGCCGGCGAAGACCGCGGCATCCAGCGGGCATTCGAAGCGGCGCGTCGAGAAATCGTCGAGCGCGAAATCGACATGGCCGCCGCCCGGGCTGCCGGTCAGGCGGCACTCGGCCTGGACGGTGGCGCGCGTGTAGGCGTCGGTGTCGAACTGGAATCGCAGCCAGAGCGGCTGGCGCGGATCCAGCGGGGCGTCGAGCGAGAAGTGCCACTCCCAGCGCTGGCCGCGCTCCAGAGCGGCCGGCTGGAAGGGCAGTTCGCGGCGCAGCTGCCGCCGCAGGTCGCGCTGTTCGCGGGCGGGCAGGGCGGGGCCCCCCTGCCCGGCGAAGACTTGCTCGATCTGCCCGGAGAGCGCGGGCAGGTCGGGCTTGACCTGCTGGCGGGCAGTCCGCAGCACGGCCGTCGCCTCGGGCGCCTGACGCATCCGGTGGTACACGGCGAGTCCGGTGACGGCATAGAGGCCCGCCAGGAAGAGGAGATCGAGCAGCAGCAGGCCGAGCCACTTGCCGAGCCAGAGGCGCCAGGCGGCCACGGGCTTGACGCGGGTCAGTTCGAGCGTGCGGGTCGCGATGTCGCCCGAGATCAGCGCGCAGCCGGTCCAGAGCGTGGCGAGCACCAGCAGGCCGAAGGCCGTGCCGAGCGTGTAGCCGAGCGTCATGCGGACGAGCCCGGCCGGTGTGCCGTCGCCCTTCAGGAGGGCCGGCAGGCCGCCGGCAACCGCGGCGAGCAGGATGCCGAAGAGCAGCACGATCCGCGAGCGCAGCGCCTCGCGGAGCGTCAGGCGGGCGATGGCCAGGACGGCACGGCTCACGGCGCGGCTCCATCTCCGGCGCGGGGAGGGGCGGCCAGGAAATCCGCCGTGGGCGCCGACGCGCCGGCACGGCCGTCGGCCGTTGCGACCACCTTCAGGAAGAAGGTCTCCAGATTGATGCGCGGCCAGTCGCAGGGAACGGCATGGCCCGTGCGCCGGGCCAGCTCGGCGCGGAGCTCCTCGATCTGCGCCCCGGTCAGTCCCTCCAGGGTCAGATTGACGGCGTCGGACCGCTGCAGCAGATCCTGCACCCGTCCCTCGGCACGCACCCGCCCTTCGCAGAGGATGGCGATGCGGTCGCAGACGTCCTCGACGTCGGCGAGCAGGTGCGAGGTCATGAGGATGGTCTTGCCCGCGGCGGCCAGTTGGCGCACCCAGTCCTTGACCTCGCGGCAGGCGATGGGGTCGAGGCCGGAGGTGGGCTCGTCGAGCACGAGGAGATCGGGGTTGTTGATCAGTGCCTGCGCGAGGCCCACGCGGCGGGCCATGCCCTTGGAGAACTCGCCGACCGGCCGGTTGGCGGCGGCCTCGAGGCCGACCATGCGGAGCAGCGCGCGCGCGCGGGCGCGGGTGTCGGGTCCGTCGAGACCGAAGAGGCCGGCGTAGTAGTGAAGCGTCTCCACGGGGGTCAGGAACTTATGGAGGCAGGTCACCTCTGGCAGGTAGCCGATGCGCGCCTTGGTGGCCGTGTCGCGGGGGTCGGCGTCCAGCACGCGGATCGTGCCGGCGGTGGGTCGCAGCAGGCCGAGCAGCAGCTTGATCGTCGTGCTCTTGCCCGAGCCGTTGGGCCCGAGCAGCCCCACGACCTCGCCCGGCCCGACGGTCAGGTCGATGCCCCGGACGGCTTCGACCGTCGGACGCTGCCAGAAGTCTCGGAAGGTCTTCCGCAGGCCGCGGATCGCGATGACAGGTGGGGGTGTGTTCATACCTCAGGGAATGTCGCAGTGGCGGAAGGCGAGCATGCCGAGGGCCAAAGCCGCGAGCGACCAGGCTGCGGCATAGGCGCAGGCGCCGCCCACATAGGACAGGGGCAGGGTGCCCCCGCCAGTCAAGACGTCGCAGAGCCAGAAGGACTGGACGTTGGGGAGCAGGCGGGCGGCCAGGCGCGCCGGGAGCGCATGGGATGGGGCCATGAGGGGGTCGGCCGCGAGGCCGAGGGCCAGGACGAGGGCGCAGATGACGAGTGCCGCGCCGCCCTTCAGGCGCGTCGAGAGGGCGGTGGCCAGCGCGGCGAAGAGCATCAGCGCGGCGAGGATCAGCAGCGAGACCGGCACGAGGCGCAGGTCGAGGTTGTCCGCCGCAGGCCGCCAGGCGCCGAGCCGGTCGAGGCCGAATGCCGCGAAGAGGCCGAGCGTCAGGATCGCCTGCAGGCCGCGCAGCGCGGCGAGGCCGAAACGCGCCCGGCGGCGGTTGTGCAGGAGGCCGGCGGCGGCCAGGGCGAGCGGCACGGCCAGCAGCAGGAACGCCTGGGCGCGGGTGTCCGTCGCGCCGACGGGTTCGCCGTCCGTTCCGGCGACACGGTAGGCCACGCGTTCGGCGATTAGCATGGCCGCCAGCAGGGCGTACCAGAAGTTGAGCAGCATGGCGGCCACGCCTAGGAACTTGCCGGCGACGAAGGCGTCGCGCGAGAGGGGCTTGCTGAGTGCCGCCGAGGCCGTCCCGCCGGCGAGCTCGCGCTGGATGGCGGCGGAGGCGGCCGCGACGGCCAGTACCAGCCCGAGGGTGAGCTGGTAGGCGAGGGCGCCGTCGCGCGCCAACCGGCCGGGTTCGCCAAACTCGTGGAACTGCAGCAGGGGAATGAAGGCGGTGGCAACGACGCCGCCGAGCGTCAGCAGCAGCACGGCCGGCTGCTGCATGCTCTCGATCAGCGTCGTCCGCGCCAGGGCGGCCAGCGGACGCATCCCGGAGCGGCGCGCGGCGGTGAAGCGGGACGGAGCGGCGACGGGGGTCATGTCACACCTTCGGGTCGGACGGCCGATCTGCGGGGATCACCGGCAGCAGCAGGTGCGAGGGATGGCGGATCGAGTGGAACACCGTCTGGCCGGCCTTCTGCAGGCGCGTCTCGGTGGCGACCGGCGTGCCCGTGTTGGGGTTGCGGGCGTAGTGCGGGAAGTTGCTGCTGGAGATCTCGACGCGCAGGGCGTGGCCCTTCAGGAAGCAGTAGGCAGTGACATCGACATCGATGTCGAGGGCCACGGTCTCCCCCGGGGTCATCAGCCGTCCCGGCTGGTCGAGGCCGCCGCGGAAGCGCACCCGGAGGATGCCGTCGCAGACGTTCATCGGACGTCCGTCCGGATGGAGGTCGACCAGCTTGACGGTGAAGTCGGTGTCCGGCGCCGAGGAGGCGGCATAGAGGCGCATCCGCACCGGGCCGGTGACCTCGAGATCCCCGGTCAGCGGCGCGGTGGTGTAGACCAGCACGTCGGGCCGGGCCTCGATCTCGCTCTGGTCGCGCTGTCCGCCGTTGCCGACGATGCGTCCGCCGCAGGTGGGGACGGGGTTGGCGGGATCGTAGGTGAAGTGGTCGGGGGGCTCGTCGCCCGCCGGGGCCTCCCAGTTCAGGCGGCCGTCGCCGGTCGCCGTGTTGGCGGCGCCGCCGCCGGCGAGGTAGAGCGGCGTGTAGCGCGTGCGCGCCAGCGGCCACTCATGCTCGAAGCGCCAGACGTTGCGTCCCATGACGAAGATCTGGATCGGGGCGGGGTTGGAGGCCGTCTGCGGCGTGCCGCCGTTCAGCAGCGACGTCAGGAAATCGATCTCGGCGTCCTCCGTGACGAGCGAATGCTTCCCGAAGGTGTAGTCGCCCTCGGGCGTGTTGACCCCGTGGCCCCACGGTCCGACGCGCAGGCAGGTGAAGCGGCGGTTCGAGGTCGTGTCGTTGGGATCGACGCCCTCCATGAAACGGGCGAACGCCTCGAAGGTCTGCTCGCCGAGCAGATCGAACCAGCTTCCCTGGTAGAAGAGGCCGGCGCGGCTCCGCCGCATGTCGCGGGGGTCGGCCTGGCGCCGCCAGTAGTCGCTGTACCAGTCGTTGGCCGCGATGGCTTCCCAGGAGGGGCAGGAAAGGCCGGCGAAGTCGGCCAGCCGCGCGAGGGGGAGATGTTGGCGTACGGCGGGGAAATCGGGGCGTGGGGCACCGGTTGGCGGTGTTGCAGGGGTGCAGATGCCGATGTGCCACGACATCATGAAGGAGAGTTCCTGCGCGCCGCCGGTGTAGTAGTGCGAGTAGGGGTCGGCGGTGATCGCCGAGGGCGCGGCGGCGGCGAGAGCCGGGTGGCCGCTGCAGAGGGCGGCGAGCTGGGTGGCGGCGGGGTAGGAGCCGCCCACCATGCCCACCCGGCCGTTGGACCACGGCTGGCGGCTGATCCACTCCAGCAGATCCCAGGCGTCATCGATATCCGTCGTCCAGGGGACGAAGGCGCCGCCGGACTGGCCGCGTCCGCGGCAGTCGACGCGCAGGCCGGCGAATCCCCGGCGCACCCAGGTTAGCGAACCACCGTCGCGTGTGCTGGTCGCCAGGTAGGGTGAGAAGCTCAGGATCGTGGCGCGGGGCGTGGGAACGGGCTCGGCGGGCAGGTAGAGGTCGGCCGCGAGTTCCACGCCGTCGCGCATGGGGATGCGGATGTTGATGTAGGAAAGTGCGTCGTAATGCATGGTTTACGGGCACGCCTTCAGCGCGAGGCAGGCATTGTGGCCGCCGAAGCCGAGGGAATTATTGAGGCAGGCGCGCAAAGTGGCCGCGCGGGCCGTGTTGGGGACATAGTCGAGATCGCAGTCGGGGTCGGGGTCGCCGTAGTTGATCGTCGGCGGCACCGTGCCGTTCTGGATGGCGAGCGCGCAGGCGATCGTCTCGAATCCGCCGGCAGCGCCGAGCAGGTGACCGGTCATCGACTTCGTGGAGGAGACCATCACCCGCCGGGCTTCGTCGGCGCCGAGCGCACCCTTGATGGCCAGCGTCTCAATCCGGTCGTTCAGCGGCGTGCTGGTGCCGTGGGCGTTGATGTAGTCGATGTCCGCCGGGGTCAGTCCGGCGTCGGCCATGGCCAGGCGCATGGCGCGGCGGGCGCCGTCGCCGTCGTCGCGCGGGGCGGTCATGTGGAAGGCGTCGGCCGTCATGCCGAAGCCGGCGACCTCGGCGTAGATGCGCGCGCCGCGGCCCCGGGCGTGGTCGAGGCTCTCGAGGACGACGAGCCCGGCGCCCTCGGCCATGACGAAGCCGTCGCGCCCGCGGTCGAAGGGCCGGCTGGCGGCGGCGGGCGTCTCGTTGCGGGTGCTGAGCGCGTGCATGGCGGTGAAGCCGGCGACGGCCAGGGGGGCGATGCAGGCCTCCGCGCCGCCGGCGATCATGAAGTCGCTCTCGCCGTGGCGGATGGCGCGGGCGGCGAGGCCGATCGAGTGGAGGCCGCTGGCGCAGGCCGTGACCGGCGCGTAGTTGGGACCTTGCAGGTTGTACTCGATCGCGATGAGCCCGGCGCTGATGTTGGGGATCATGGCCGGGATGGTGAAGGCGGAGATGCGCCGCGGGCCCTTCTCCAGGAGCGTGCGGGCCTGCTCGCCGAGCGTCTCCAGGCCGCCGATGCCGGAGGAGACCACGCAGCCTCCGCGCGTGGGATCCTCCTGCGCGAAGTCGAGGCCGGCGTCGCGTGCCGCCAGGCGGGCCGCGGCCAGCGCGTACCAACTGTAGCGGTCGATGCGGCGCTGCTCCTTGGGCGGGATGAAGGCGTTAACATCGAAGTCGCGAACCTGCCCGGCGATCTTCACGGCGTATTCGGCCGTGTCGAAGCGGTCGATGAGACCGATGCCGGACGTTCCGGCGACCAGGCGCTGCCAGACGACCGCGAGGTCGCAGCCGAGGGGGGTGATGGCGCCCATGCCTGTAATGACAACACGTTTCGTCACGGAAAGCCCCGGGGTTGGAGTGGGTGGGTGTGAACCGGCGGCGTGCCGGCCTATTTGGCTCCGGTCATGTCCTGCATGGTCATCGCGGCGGCCGCGGCGGCCTCCTGGGCCTGGGTGGCCTTGAGGGCTGCCTCCTGGGCCTGGCGGGCCGCTTCCGCCGCTCGGCGGGCTTCCGCGCGCTTCACGGCGGCGGCGGCTTCGGCGGTGGCCAGACGATCCCACGCCGCCGTCGCCCGCGCGAGCTGCGCGTCGTCGAGTCCCAGCGTCCGGAGCAGGCAGGCCGCCATCATCCGGTTGCCTTGCGGGTTCATGTGGACGCCGTCGGTCGTGAGCGTGTTGCCTTTGGTGCCGGCCGCGCGGGCGGCCTTGACTCGATCGATCATATCCTCGCTGACATCGGCTAAGCGGCACTTCTTCTCGGCAGCCAGCTCGCGCAGAAAGATGTTGTAGTCGGCCAGCTTGGCGTTCAAGGCGTTATCGGGATCCTCCTTGATCATCGAGGCGGTCAGGATGACGACCTCGATGCCGGCGGCTTGCGCCTGCGAGACGATGGCGGTGATGTTGGTTCGATAGGCGGGGAGGGCCACGCCGTTGGCGCCGTGCCAGACGTCGTTCACGCCGCAGCTCAGGGTCATCAGGGCCGGCTGGTGGCGGATCACGTCGCGCTCCAGCCGGGCCAGCATGTTGTTGGACTTGTGGCCGCTGATGCCGGCCTTGATGGCCGCCGCCTGGATGTCGTTGGTGGCGAGCCCCTCCATGACGAGCGTGACATAGCCGAGGGGACCGGCCCCCTGCTGCGTGATCGAGTCGCCCATGAAGGCGATCGCAGTGTCCGGCTTCGTCAGCGCCGGAACCAGCCCGCCCGGCGCCTGGCGGGGGACAAGAACGAACGCCAGCAGGCCGGCGAGGCCGATGGCGGAAAGGCTGCGCGGATCAGTCCTCATCATGCAGATCCATTCCCCGGTGCGGTGATGTCGTGGGTCGGCCCGGGCCGGCATCCACGCCGATAAATAGAAATAGCCGAGGAGGCGCGGCAGCAACCTCTCCGGCTATCGGCAGGGCATTAATGCGGCTATTCCTTGTCGAAGCCCTTGCTCTTCAGATAGTCGAGAACCGCGCCGACCGTGGTCAGCTTCTCGGCATCCTCGTCCGGAATCTCCGCGCCGAACTCCTCCTCGAACGCCATGATCAGCTCGACGGTGTCGAGCGAGTCGGCGCTGAGGTCGTTGACGAAGGAGGCCTCGGGAGTCACCTGGTCGGCGTTGACGCCGAGGCGCTCCACGATGATCTCCTTGACGCATTCTTCGAGCTTGCTTGCCATAACGTGTACTCCTGAGTTGCTGTTGACCTTCACTCCGCCCGTACGGGCACTTGTCACATCGTCATGCCGCCGTTCACGCTCAGCACCTGACCCGTCACGTAGGACGCGTCTTCACTGGCCAGGAACACGACGGCATTCGCAATATCCTCGCCCGCGCCGAAGCGACCGAGGGGAATCTCCCCCAGCATCTTCGTGCGCAACGCCTCGGGTAGTGCGTTCGTCATCTGTGACACGATGAATCCCGGCGCAACCGCGTTGACGCGGATGTTCCGGGATGCCAGCTCTTTCGCCATCGACTGGGTCAAGGCGATAAGGCCTGCCTTTGAGGCAGCATAATTACACTGTCCGGCGTTTCCAATCAAGCCTATAATTGAGCTGATCTGGACAATGCTGCCCCCGCGCTGCTTCATCATGGGCCGCGCGACGGCCTTGCCGAAGAGGAACGCGCCCTTCAAATTCGTGGTCAGCACCTCGTCCCATTGCTCCTCGGTCATGCGGATCAGGAGGTTGTCGCGCGTGACGCCCGCGTTGTTGACGAGGATGTCGACACGCCCGAACGCCTGGACGACCTCGTCGACAAAGCCCTGCACGGCCTCGCCCCGCGAGACGTCCACGGATAGCGCCCGCGCGCGCCTTCCCAGTGCCTCGATCTGGCGGACGGTCTCCTGGAGCGGCTCCAGGCGCCGGCCGCAGAGGGCCACGTCGCAGCCCTCGCGCGCCAGGCCGAGGGCGATCGACTGGCCGATGCCGCTGCCGCCGCCGGTCACGATGGCGATCTTGTCGTCTAGCTTTCCCATACCTGCAGTTCCTGGGGGCGCCTCCCCGCGCCTACGCGCCGGCGATGTCCGCCACGGTCTCGAGCGAGGTCGCATCCTGCACATTGGCCACCAGGTTCTGGCGGTCGATGCGCTTGATCAGACCCGACAGCACCTTGCCGGGGCCGAACTCGATGAAGGTCTGCGCCCCGGCCGCGCGCACGCAGCTCATCCAGCGGACGGGCTCGGTGACCTGGCGGAGCATGGTCGCGCGGATCGCCGCGCCGTCAGCCGCATGGGGCGCGCCTGTGACGTTGGAGAGCACGGGTAGGGCAGGGGCGGCGAAAGCGACATCCTGCAGCAGGCTGGCCAGCCGCTCGCGCGCCGGTTCCATCAGGGGCGAGTGGAAGGCGCCCGCCACGTTCAGCACCACGGCCTTGCCGCCGGCCTCGTTGGCTGCGCGCTCGGCGGCCGCCACCGCTGGTTTGGATCCCGAGAGGACGATTTGCGACTCGGAGTTCAGGTTGGCCATGGTGGCTCCAGTGGCCTCGCAGATCGACTGCACCTGCTCCAGGGCGAGCCCCATCACGCTGACCATCCCGCCGGGGCGCTCGTTGCAAGCCTCCTGCATGAAGCGACCTCGGGCCTCGAGAATGCGAACCGCCGTCTCGAAATCCAGCACACCGGCCACGTGGAGGGCGGTCCATTCGCCCAGGCTCAGGCCGGCCGCCGCCGTGAAGGTGCAGGCGGGATACCGTTTGCGGAACGCCTGCCAGCAGGCGACGCTCATGACGAAGATCGCCGGTTGGCAATGGTTAGAGCGTGTCAGGCTCTCGACCGGACCCTCGAAGCACACCTGCTTCAAGTCGAAATCCAGCACCGCGTTGGCGCGGTCGAACCAGCGGGCGATGTCGTTGTCGACCGCCAGATCCTTCCCCATGCCAACGAACTGGGCGCCTTGGCCGGCGAATACAGCAACTTTTGGAATCATGATGCTCCTGTCATCAACACCGTCGTCCTGCGGGACAAACCGGCGCCATCGGCGGCATCTTGCACGATCCGATCCCCATTTGTCAATCAAAAGCGGGTTCATCAAAAGCGGGTTCATCAAAGTAATCGGCTAGCCACAGGGGTGAGCGCGGGAAGCGCATGGGAGAGCAGGCGGGAGGGGATTGATCGCAGATGAAGAGCGATGAAGGGACGACCTCCGTGTCGTCCGGCGTCTGAGAAGAGGCCAAAATGAGAATTGCTGACGACTTGCCCCAAGGGCTTGACGGCGCGGAGAGGCATTGGTATTGTACGCTTCATTCAGCACCACATCGGGGCGTAGCGCAGCCTGGTAGCGCGTTTGCTTGGGGTGCAAAAGGTCTGGGGTTCAAATCCCCACGCCCCGACCATTCTTGAATCGCTTATTAGCAAGCACTTAAGAGAAAATTGGAAAGCAAAAGCCAGCCATCCGGCTGGCTTTTTTGTTCAATTGTCAAAAAGTGAAAATAATCGCTTTGGGCATCGCCACCCTGTTGATGATTTCAGCGGTCTGCGCCGAACTGCCCCCCGGCACGATCGTGCTGGAACCGGAAACGATGCAGATCGCGGGGACGGGCTGGGTGGTCAGGATCAATTTCGACGGCTGAAGCAGTCGCGCCTGCGATAAGCACCGAAATGACTATGCAGTGCCCTGGCCGCACGGCTCAGTCGAAATCGCCCCGGTCCACGATCCCGCCCGGCAGTATGCGGAACGGCCGCTCGTCCTCCCTGATCGTCCTCTCGACACGGGGATCCTTGAAGACGAAGCAGGGAAGCATGATGCCGCCGGTGCCCAGTTCGCAGTTCCCGACGCGGATCACCTGCAGGGCGAGGAGGTGCTCGCGACCGGGCTCGGCGGCCTCGGTCAGGTCGAAGACGTGCGGCGTGGTCAGTCCGCCGCGGGCATGGCCGAGGAAGCGGCCGTTGCACCAGACGCGCACCTGGTTGTCGACACCGCCGACGAAGACCCCGTAGTTCGCCTGGCCGGCGGGCAGCGTGAGGGGGACGCGGTACCAGACGGCCCCCTGCCGGTAGCCCGCCAGCCCCTGGGCGTCCCAGGTCGCGCCGAAGGTCCGCGTGGTGAAGTAGTGCTCGTCGTTGATCTCCGGCCCCTGGAAGTTCAAGTGCTGGCCGTAGGCGTCGCGGTCGAGCGCCGTCTTGAGCCGGTCGGGGATCTTGTAGACGATCGCATAGTCTCCGGTGGAATACTGGATGCCGGTCTCGTCGAAGAGCCTGTCCATGCCCGGCCACCAGCACCCGACCGCTGCCGCTCTTGATGCGGACGGCCTCCGGGAACTCAGCGTGACGCGTCGGCGACGCACCCAGTTTGCCGACCAGCGCCCCGACGACGATCGCCGGCCCCTGGTCTGCCTGGGGATCGTTGGTCACGACGACCTCCAGCGCGGCGCCGCTCATCTTCTTGAGGTGGTACTGGAGATCGTCGATCACGTTGGCCAGGCACTTGGCGTCCTGCTCCGCCGCCGGGAGGGCGGCGAACGCCTTGGCACGTTGACCTTCGGATCGAAGACCCGCGAATCGGCCTCCTGCGCAAGAGGGGCATAATAGAGTTTTGCCACGGGCTTGCCGTCGCGGATCCACTCCACCGGCGCGGCCGTGGCGGCCGCGGCGCCGACCTCCAGGGAAGTCATCAGTGCCACTCCTCGGTTGCTGTTCGTCATGGAGTTCTCCTGGTTCCTGTCGGCGGCAGATCCGGCCTACCGCGTGATGGTCAGGTAGTCGCCGGGACCCAAACGCCCCGCCACCACCAGCGATGTTTCGGTTTGCTCGACGACGCGAATGTCCGTCCGCACCGCCTTGACATCCCGCACCCTTCCGAGACCGCGGAAGGTGATCGTCGCATCTTGCTCCTGACCGCTCCAGTTGGCCAGTGCGACGATCACGCCGCCGTCGTACTCCAGCAGGTTCGCCTCGATGAACATGTTGTTGCACACGGCTTTCGGCGTCACGCCGCCCCGCTCGAGCGCGCGTCCGACGAAGTCGCGCGGGCCGCTGTTGAATGTGACGGTCGAGCTGATCGGCAGCTCTTTGTCCCAGCCGGACGTCTTGATGTACTCCATGGCGGGGAAGGTGCAGCCGGCGATCACCCGCCCCTTGCCGACGGGTATCTCGACCATCGCCGCAGCATGTTCTCCTAGCTTGAACAGCGTCTCGCCCCCTTCCAACGACTGCGTGCCGAAGATGGCATTGAAGGGCTCGGGAGTCATCACAAGTCCCAGCGACTTACGGTGGTTCAGCTCATATTCGGGACGCCCGGGGACTAAACTGCCATCGGGCACCAGAGCCCCGCGCTTCACGCCCATTTCCTCGACAAGCCCCAGCGGCTGGTTGTACTCGTCGAAGGCCAGCGCGTTGCCGCCGACGTAGAGCGTGCCGCCCGCCTCGACCCACGCGCGGATGGCGGGGGCGTAGGCGCGCCGCAGGTGCGAGTCGGTCGCCAGCAGCATGCGGTACGGCTTCAGGCCGGCCGCGAGATCCTCCTCCGCCAGGATATCCACCGACGCCTGCAGGTGGCGCAGCACCAGGTAGAGATAGAAGCGTTCCATGCCGTAGAGGTTGGCGAAGGTCTGGCCATCCTGGGTGGGATCGACGTTCCAGATGTCGCTCGTCGTCGAGAGGAGCAACGCCACGTCGCCGGTCATCACGCGCGCGCCGAAGAGCCGGTCCTCCACCGCGCCGGTCGCGTAGGTCAGGTGCCGCGTGCTGTCGTGAACCCACGGCAGATTGCTGCACGGACTCGACGACGGCACATAATGGGGGCCGTAGTTGAAGAAGCTAAAGTACGTGGCCCCCTGGCCGATCTGCGAAAATCCGCCCGCCACCAGCTCCCAGCCGGTGTTGCTGGGATAGGCGGCCAGGGGCCCGTACGGGTAGCCGCGCGGCGCGCAGGCGGCGCGCATGACGGCCATCAGGTAGCCGCGGGTCTGAAAGTTCTTGACCCAGGCGTTGTAGTCCTCGTTCTCGCCGAAGGTCATCGCCCCCGTCCGGAAGATCTCGAACCAGTCGAGCCCGCTCCCCGCCAGCGTGCTGCGGAGCTGGCCGGCGAAGTTGAGCGTGGTGCGCCAGGCGGGATGCTGCTCTTCCGCGGCCCGCGTGCCGACGCGGATGAACTCGGTGACGGTGTGGATGCCGAAGCGGCTCGTCCAGTAGAAGTGGTGCGGCAGGTTGGTGTCGGCGCTGGGGCGCACGGCGTCGAGGCCGCGCGGGGCGGCCCCGCCCGCCGCTTCGGCGGGCGCATCGCCCGCCAGCGCCTGCTCCATCGCCAGCTTCACGACCTCGTCCCGGAACACCTCGTAGGGAACGTTGTTGGTTTTCAGGTACGCGGGAAAGGCTTGCTGGCAGAGGGGGCAGGCGGGGACATGCGCGAGGTAATCAAACCCCGGCTCGTCGGCGAAGCCTGCCAGCCGGACCACCTCGGTTCCCGGCGGATACGCCCGTGCCTGCTTCTCGGCCTCTTGCGCTTCGCGCGCGATCTTCTCAAGGTCCGGGTTGAGATAGCACTCGCTGGCCGTGCTGTTCTCGGGGCGGTTCTTCAGGTTCCAGATGTAGAAGCCGACCTTGGCGCGGTTGAAGCCGGCGGCCGCGTAGCGCTCCGCCGCGCCGGTCGGAAAGGAGATCTGGTTGATCCCGAGATTCCGCAGAGCCCGCATTTCGTTCTCCCAGGTCTGGTCGAGGGCGCCGCTGACCTCGCAGGAGGTCTGGAAGACGAACTGCGTCGGATAGCGCCCCACGGCCGGCGTGGCCAGCGAGCGCGCCAGGTTGGCGGCGCTCTCCTCCACCTCGTCGAGGATCGCGCCGCGGTTGAGCAGGTCGATCCGGAACGAGACCGAGCCCCCCCGGCCCTTCCGCTCCAGCGTCTTGACGACCGCGTCGGGCGACGGGTTCGTCGCGAAGGTCACGGTGTAGTCGGCGTCCAGCCGCTCGCCGCGCTTGTGGACGAAACTGCCAAATGTCACGCGGTTGTAGCGCCCCTTCCTGTCGTATTTGAGATATTTCGAGAGCTCGATCCACTCGCTCGACGCGCCGGGTTTGACCGGGTTGACGAAGGGCGTCGAGAAACTGACGTGCTCGAAAAAGTCGGAACCGTCGCTGCGGCGGCTGCGCAGCAGGAAGCGCAGGGCGTTGGTGCGCGCCGCCGGCACGTCGAAGCGGACATATAGCGGCGTGAGATCCTCGGTCTGCGCTTCGTAGGCCAGATTGGTGGTGATGATGATGCAGTCGATCAGCCGCTGGTGGCGTTCGGTGCGTCGCGGGTGGCTTTTGGAGATGCGCAGCGTGCAGGGGCGCCTGTGCAGGCGGACATCCATCGAGTCCCAGACGAAGGCCGCGTAGGAATCGCCCCACTTGGCCTCGCCGGCCTCGCCGATGCGCAAACCGAACATGTCGAACTCCTTGCCGTTCTTCCGCTCGCGTGGACGGGAGTCGGCGACGGTGTCGAGCGCCAGCATGGCGTCGTCGCCGGCGGGAGGCGGGGCGTCGAGGTCGAGATTGACCGGGTCACCGGGGGCCTTCTCCTGGAGGACGTCGACATAGAACGAGTTGACGCCCTTGCGGATCTTGCGGCCCAGGTCGAGGTAGCGCACCCAGACGCGGTAGGTGCCGTCGGCCGGGACATCGAAGGCGGCGGTGGCCTCGCCGCCGCCGGGGATCGCGCCGTAGAGACAGCGGTTGCCGGTCGTCCACCCCTTGAACCAGTCGGAATGGTTCTCGCGCACCTCCCAGCCCTCGCCGGTGATGGTCATCGTCTCGGGTTCGATGACGATCGCGCCGGGCGGCAGCGCGGCCGGCGACGTGAACGGCGCCAGCAACAGAGCGACAAGCCAACCGGACGTGGCGCGGCAGGCGCTCGAACGGGAAGCCGACAGGCTACCGGATTTTGCAAGGTGGCTGTGGTGCTTGAAAGTCATGTTTGTTCCTATTCAAGGTGAAGATTAGCGATCGGCTCGCGAGGACGCTCGCCCTCCAGGCTGGCCATCAGCCGAGCCGGTTTGGAGGGCGAGCGTCCCGCGAGCCGGTTTGGAGGGCGAGCG
>CAZYRQ010000009.1:0-20646 GCA_964649455.1 uncultured Lentisphaerales bacterium | reverse complement strand
TGTTCACCGTCACCTGGAACTGGAGCATGAGGGTCGCGCCCATCGGGATCTGCACCAGCCTTTCCGGGCGCAGCTCCAGGTACTTCTGCGCGTCGCAGGCGGCCCAGCCGCTCTTCGGTGCGCCCTCCTGCCAGAAGCTCAGCGGGATCTGGTTGGCGGGATCGAGGATGGGCTGCAGGTCGCTGTTGTAGTCCGCGGGCACCTCCCCGGGATCGAGGATGGCGAACGAGGGGTTCAGCACGGCCAGTCCGCCGTTATAGAGAGATTTGTAGATGCGGAAGACCGGGCCGTAGCCATCCTTGCGCACCCCGTAGCGCTCCGGCTCGCCGTTTGGCAGGCGCTGCGGATCCGACATGACGGGGATGCGGATTACGCAGTTGGTCGGATAGTAGTAGTCATAGCGGTAGTGTGCCGTCTGTTCCGCGCAGGTCCAGTTCTTGTCGGCGCCGAACTGCCCGTCCAGACGGGCCGCCATCACCCCTTGCGGAAAACCGGCGGGCGGGCTGGACGGATCGAACCTGACGACGGTGTTCGAGAAGGCCACATTGCGCCCCTCGCCGATGAAGACGCACTCCTCGATGGCGTCGTTGTAGACGGTCAGCGAGAGCGTGTCGCCGTCGGCGGCCGCCGGGGCCCGCAGGCCATAGGCGGCGGAGGCGAGTCCCTGTCCCACAAAGAGCGGCGCCGCGCCGTCGATGCCTCCCGCCGTGCTGAGCTCGGCCTCGAAGGGCCAGCCGGCCACACTGGCGACGAGGCGGTCGAGACGGAGCTGCCGCCCGGTCGCGGCGGGGTTCTTGCCGGCGACCGTGAAGTTGACCGTGTGCTCGCCGGGGCCCAGCGCCAGGCTGCCGAAGGAGACGCGCTCGCGGGTGTTCGGTTGCGGCGCGTAGCCGTCGTAGTTGGCGGAGGCATGCCAGAGGCGCCCCGTGAACAGATTCTCGAACAGCACCATGGTCGAGGTGTCCTCGCCGTCGAGGCACGTCGCGCCGCCATGGCCCTGGGCGACGACCGCGGCGACCTGCTCGTAGCGCTCGGTCGGGGTCGCCGCGGCATTGCGGTTGGAGAAGAGCGTGCGGCGCATCTGGTAGGGCGATCGGTTCCAGACATGATAGACGATGCTCTGCCGCCAGAGGAGGTTCGAGCCGTCCATGTCCATCAGCCCGTCGCCGTCGTCGTCGGACGGCAGGGCGAAGCCGACCGCCTGGTAGGGTTCCTGTCCCTCGGGATAGAAGACGATCGTCTTGCGCGACGTGTTGCGCATCTCGAAGCGGAAACGCTCGATCACGCGGCGGACATCGGTGTCGAGCGCGGCCTGCGTGTTCGCGTGGTTGGCCTTGTAGCTGAACTGGAGCCAGCCGCCCATGGCCATGGCGATCACCGCCGCGAGGATCGCGACGGCCATGATCATCTCGATCAGCGAGAAGCCCTTGCGCATGGTCACTGGCCCCCCAGGTCGGTGAAAAGGAACCGCATCTGCTCCTGGTTCCCAGCGAAGCGGCAGACATAGGGACCGCGGTTGAGTGGATGGTAGAGCTTGCGCCAGCCCCAGCGCGAGCAGACGCAGATCTCGGTCTGCACCTGCATCATCGTCAAGCCCGCAGAGGGCGTGTTTGCCTGCACCACGGTCGTACGGCGGAAGCGTCCGCTTGGTGCGGCATTGCCCTGGTCATCCACCAGTTGCCGATCCTCCGCCATCAGGAGCAGATCGGCATAGGGAATCGCCCGGGCCCGCTCGATGCGCCCCTGGCAGATCGTCGTGGCCACATAATGATCGCGCGCCGCCTGGAACCGCGACATGACCTGATCCAGGAAGAGCAGCGCCGCCGTAACTACAGTGATCAGCAGCGCCATGGCAAACATGATCTCGACAAGACCGATGCCGTCGCGTCCAGCGCGCTTCCGCCATTTTCCAGCAGTCAAATCCATGGGCCTTTATCCAGCAGAATACATGCCGCGAACCGGATGCCGCCGGGAATGTCGGCAGCTCCATAGAGCCGTCATGGAAGCCAACCGATTGTTCTCGCAAATGAGAACCAGCGCCGGGCTCCAGAACCAACCGACCTTCACCGCTTCTAGTCGCGCCAGCCCCGCCGGCAAACGACCGGGTAAACATCTGCCCGCCGACAATATGGTGGGCCCAGCAGGACTCGAACCTGCGACCAAAGGATTATGAGTCCTCCGCTCTGACCGACTGAGCTATAGGCCCGGGAATGGCGAGCTAGCGGTGTGATCATACGCCAGAGCGGACATCCGTTTCAATCTGAATATCTTCCGGACGTTCTTCGGGGTTGTCTGTGCCAGGTTCGGGCTGCTCGCCAACCCCGCCGCCAGTGTGCAACTGGAGGTCGCCGCAGCCGAACAAACGGAGGTTGAGGCCTACACCGTCGAGGAGGCGCGGCGTATCCTGCAGCCGACCTCGGCCTCGCCGCTGGCCTCGAAGGTCGTCCCCGTGATCGCGCTGGGCATGTTCGCCGGGCTGCGCCTTATTGAAGGATGGCTTCCGGCACTCGTTCGGAACCTATCACCTGGCCGCGTTCGAGGATCCTGCCAAGACGGCACTGGCGATGGGGCACCGGAGCAACCAGGACATCGTCTTCACCAATTACCGGAGGCTGGTCACCCGCGAGGAGGGACAAGTCTTCTGGCAAATCCGCCCGCCGCGACTGATCGAACAAACCTCGGCCTGCGCCTCTTGATGCCGACCCCTCACGCACCAGCGCTTTCGGTACCCGCTGGGGAGTGGGAAATGCGGGCGTGCGGGAGTTGCGGGAGAGGTTTAACGCAGAGGCGCAGGGGAGCAGGGGAGAGGCTACGGATGGCGCGGATGACGCGGAGGGGGAGAGGTTTAACGCAGAGGCGCAGAGGCGCAGGGGAGAGGCTACGGATCGCGCGGATCGCGCTGATGGGAGACGGGGGACGGGAGCTACGGATTACGCGGATTTCGCGGACGGGAGACGGGAGACGGGGGACGGGAGACGGGAGACGGGGGAGTAGTGAGTGGGGAGTGGTGAGTGGTGAGAGGGATTTAACGCAGAGGCGCGGGGGCGTAGAGGGGGGAACGTAGCGTTTAGCCGCAGGGCTGGCTGGCGCGGGCTGTGCTCTGCACAGACCGTGACAGACCGAACGTCAGCCGGCACATTCGGTGGTGGAGCGTCAGCGAAACCACCGTAAAGTGCAGGCGATGGTTCGGCCATCATAGTTCTGCGGCTAGGCCCAGCAACAGCGTTGCCCACACTATGATCCCGAATACGAGACACACAATGTGCCCCGAGGACCATCCGTAGTGACGCTGAGATGGATTTCGCTTCTCCGTGACAGCGTTGATGTAGTTCTGCACGGAGACAAGACAGAGAAATGAGGGAATGAACGCCGCAATGATGCTGGCCATGACGCTCGGGGCACGTCCCACGATGTTTGCCACAATCAACAGTACTACCCAGCCGGTCGCCAGACTGCCTGGCGAGAAAGTAGGTTTCGCATACGACCTCGCCGGGCCATCTTCGTGAATGCGGCGGAGCAGGCTGTGACAGTAGAATATTCCAAACCATCCTCGCCAGAACGGACGGATATTGAGTCCGTCACGTTCCTTGATGTATCGCCAATTCTTGTAAATCCAATACACCTCGTAAAGACTCATAGACACGATGGAAAGAACTATCAACCTGCTAGTTGGAATGTAGAGAAACAGTGGGGCGGTAGCTGCGTTAGAAGACGCCGTACCGGGGAGAGGTGGCGGGGCGATCGTGACAGTGAAAACAGCACTCACGGGCTGCCAGTCTGCCATGCCCTCTTTCCAGCACATGTCCGTGGGGGCGACGTCACCCGCTTGGATTTTCTGTTGCACTTCTGTCTCGGGGAAAGGCCCAGACTGCTGTCCGTTCTTGGCGATGTAGTACATGCTTTGATTCTCCTTGTTGCCGAACGTCAGCCCTCTGCGGCGGCGCGTAGCGGCGTACATAGCAGGGCTTTGTTCGCCTATTCCAATCGTTTCTTTGCTGGGCGCACTTCGTACAAGGCACTGTCTTCCTTGACCATGGCGGAGGTCTCTGTTGGAGCTCTCTCAAACCGCAATTCGGCTGTTGTGAAGAAATCCCCTGTCTCGGCTTTCAGGTACTTCGCCGCCATGCGGCAATACTCAAGATCGATTTCAATACCGATGCTGTTCCTTCCGCTCCGCAAAGCAGCTACCATTGTTGTTCCCGACCCGCAGAATGGATCAAGAACTGTGTCGCCAGTGAACGAAAACATGCGCACGAGCCGCGTAGCCAACTCCAACGGATAGGGCGCAGGGTGCTTCTTGGTTGATGCGCCGGTTATGTTCCATATCTGCTGGAACCAGCGGTCAAACGTTTCCTTTTCGATCCTGCTTGCATCGCGTTGTTCATTCGTGGGTTGTCGATAGCCCCCGGGTTTCCGCTGCATCAGGATGAACTCCATATCATTCTTGATGATGGCATTCGGTTCGTAGGGCTTCCCAAGAAACTTCGATCCGTTTTCAACCTCGTAGGAGGCGTTCGCGATCTTGTGCCAGATGATTGGGTTCAGATTGTCGAATCCGATCCGGCGACAAATTACGCAGATGTCAGCGTGGAGGGGGAAGACCAGGTGACGACCGAAATTCCGCCGGGCAACGCACACATCGCCAACAACACAGACCAGCCGCCCGCCTGGAACCAGAACGCGGTAAATGTGTCGCCACACCTTTTCCAACTCGAACAGGAATGCCTCATAGTCCTGAATGTGGCCCAGTTGGTCTGGATTCTCGTTGTAGCGTTTCAGATTCCAGTATGGCGGCGATGTCACCGCCAGATGAACCGACGAGTCGTCTAGGAACGCAAGCTCTCGGGCATCCCCATTGATAAGTCTGTGAATGGTGTTTCCCATGAGTTCAGGCAAAGGCGGCAACGTGTGCCGTGAGGGTTTTTGCGAAGCGTTCGACACTCAGATCCTCCGCGGGAACCGCGAAGCGTCCATGAACGCCGTCGCCTTCGGTGGATGAGACAAAAGCTGCCGCGGTGTAGTGCCGTTCCAGAACGAGCTTGCGACAGAAGACTTCGTACCGGCGCATGTACGATGCGCCGACGAACTCAGGAAACACCGAAAAATGTGGCTCCTTGACCTTGACGGGGCGGTTGGATGAAGGGCAATCCTCCAGCATGAAGAAGTAGCCCAGAAATGGTTGGGGGCTGTCTAGGTAGGCACGTTCCCGATAAGCAGTCCACAGGTCAAGGGCACTTCCCATGGCCTCTTCGGTTCGGTTGTTGAAGTTGTTTCCGAATGATGGTCCGACTTGAGACTTCGCCTCAACGGCTACCAGCAAAGTCTTCTCGCGAACAACGAGCAGATCCCATTCCTTCGTGGGACGGAAGTAACCTGGCAGTTCGACGGCCTTCTTTCGAAAGATAAACCGCTCGGGAATTCCAGCTCGGACGATCAATTCCGTGAAGAGGTCAATGAAGCCGTCCATCTGCGCGCCGCCGGTAACCGCGCTGCGCAAGCCCTGATCGGCCTTGCCTGTTTGAAGTTGTCGGTCACGCTGGCCGGTCCGCGTATTCCAGTAGTGTGCCACGGCCACACCAGTGCGACGGGTCAAGTCATCGAGCATGCTATCCGAGTTCATGGGCATGGTGTATCAGATTCCCTTCTCTTCTTCAACTGGCGAACATGAAATATCCGTCCAGACGGGATCCGCTGGTTCCAGGCGTTACAATGCACACATGTTGCATGCATTTCTTAATTTAACTCTACGGCAGAAGGATGTCAAGCCCCTGCCGATGATCACGTAAATGCGTTACATGCCAATGATTTACGCGCAATCACCTTCGAAAGGCAACGAGATGCGACAGAATGTCGCAGGTTGCGGTTTTTGACGTTATGCACGGCCAGGCGGTACATAACGGCCAGACGCAATCTGCGGGGAATAGCAGAAAAGCGGCGCGGGCTTACAGGGCATGGCAAACAAGGGGACTGCCGGGGTGGCCGGGGGCTGGCGGGGAAAAGGCGTTGCGGGCTGAAGCCCTGCAACCACTTCCGGCTGAAGCCGGGACTCCGACGGGGGATTAAGAAAATGCGAAGTATTGGCGCTCATTGCGGACAGCCAGGCAACCTGACGTCCTGGACAGATCCAGATACAAGCTCCGTATGGATCGCGAACCACATGCGCGGATCCACTTCTCTCCGTTTGCCCTCGCGCCTCTCCGGCCCGCCTCAACATGCGCTTGTCGCGCCCCCTGTGGCCAACCGAGTACGAAGAGAGTGGTCGATGAAATTGCAGGAAGACCGTGCAGTGGGGGCGGTTATTTGATATTCTGGAATCATGTTTCCGCGCATCAGGATGTTGTTCCTTCTACTGGGGCTTACCGCAGGCGGACTGCGGCCGGCTCCCGCAGCGGAGCCTGCCGTACCGCCCCGGACGCGGGTGATCCAGTCGGCAGCATCGACGACAGCGGTTGTCGCGTTTGCCGCTCCTGGTCTGATGATCCGCGGTGGAACCACACGGGTCACGGTCGAAGGCTGCCTGCCGGACGGGGCGCCGGGGGCGCCCGCCCTCCCCGTGTTCGGTCTCACCCTGCCGATCCCCGAGGGGTGCCGGCCCCGCTCCATCAGTATCGAACCCGGGGCGACCACGCTGCTGCCCCTGCTGCTTCCCGTCGCCCACGCGGAGGACCCCTTGCCCCTCTCCGCCCCGTCCGCCGCCGTCCGACGCACGCCCCGCGACCCGTCGCTTTACCAACGCGCCACGCCCTACCCCGACTACCGATCCGGCGAGCAACTGCGTCTGCGGCGCGACCGGCTGCATGGCGACGATCTCCTGACGCTGGCGCTGCACCCCGTGCAGTATGAACCCGGCAACAGCCTGCTGCGCGCCCATGGGGAGTTGACCGTCACGGTCGTGTGGGAACCCCTGCCGGAGGAGCAGCGGACACGCGGCTGGCGCCCCCGGCGCAAACTCTCCCGCGCCGCGGCGCAGGCCGACGCCGCGGCGAGTCCGCTCGCCACCGCCGCGCGAAAACCGATCCCGGCCGCAACGAACACGGCCGGCAGCGGCGAGTCCCCGCCGCAGCCGCTGGCCACGGTGGGGATCGTCCTGCCACTCTCCAGCGAAAGCCCCTACGACCACGTGATCATCGCCCCCAGCAACTTCATCGCCGCCACCCCCGGCCCCTGGAACCTAGACGCGCTCGCGGAGGCCCGGCGCCAGAATGGTCTCGAATCCGCACAGGTCAGCGTGGAGTGGATCCAGGCCAGCTACGCGGGACGCGATACCGCCGAACGCATCCGCGCCTTCATCCGCGACGCCTACGACACGTGGAACACGCGCTTTGTCCTGCTGGTGGGCACTCATGCGCAGGTGCCGACGCGCAAGCTCTACTGCTCGTTCTCGTCCTACACCGATCTGATCCCCGCCGACGGCCTCTACTACGGCTGTCTGGATGGAAGCTACGACCGTGACGGCGATGGTGTCTTCGGCGAATTGTACGACGGCGACAACGGTTTCGACGTCGATCTGGTCGCCGAGGTCTTCGTCGGGCGCTTTCCCGCCGCCACCACCGGCGACGTCGCCAACATGGTCCGCAAGACACTCACCTACGAGGCGCTGCCGAGCGGCGCGCTTGGCCGCGTCGCGCATGTCGGCGAGCATCTCGGCTTCGGCGGGCCTTCCGAATACGCAACGGGCGCCATGGAGCAGATCCGGCTCGGCTCGGACAGCGCGGGCTTCACCAGCATCGGCTTTCTCGACTCGTACCTCGCCCCCCGGCTCGACGCCACAAACACCCTCTACGACAGCCCAGGCTATTCCTGGACAACGACCGAGATCCTGAACCGCCTGAACCAGAATTTCCATGTCTTCAACCATCTGGGACATGGTTCCACCTACAAGGGTTTCAAGCTCGATACTGCGCAGACCGCCACCCGTGCGGCCATCGCCGCCCTCGCCAACCCCCAGCCCTACTTCATCTACTCTCAGGCATGCTACATCGGCGCGTTCGACCTCGCCGACAAGGGATGGGCGGGACAGTTCATGTCGTCCGCCGGCGGCCCCTTCGCCGCCGTCCTGAACACGCGCTACGGCTGGGGCTACAAGGAGAACATCGACGGTCCCTCGCAACTGTTCAACCGCCGTTTCTGGAACACGGCCTTCCAGAACCACGCCTACCACTTCGGCGCCATCAACAGCCGCTCGCGCGAGGCCATGCGGCATTTCCTCAGCGCCTACGCCGGCAATGTCTTCCGCTGGATCTACTACGAATTGAACCTCTTCGGCGATCCGGCGACGCCGTTCGCCGCGCCGCTGCTCAACCTCCCGCCGGTCATCGAGAGCCCCGGCCTGCAGGAGCACTACTACCCCGGCGAGCCGATCCGCATCGTCGCCAGCCTCGCACCCGTGAGCCTCGTCGACATGACCACTCCGCGCATCGTCTGGCGCACAACCGACGATCCGGACGGCTTGTACCGCACCACTTCCCTGACCCACGAGGGACGGATGCGCTTCACCACCGTGCTGCCAGACCAGCCCCTCGGCACCACGATCGCGTTCACGCTGCAAGCCGAGACGAAGGCCGGCCTCACGGCGCAGTGGCCCGCGGACGGCGAACGGCTGACGCGCCTGACGGAACCCCGCACGCTCATCGTCGCCGGCGAACCGGCGCCCTTCGGCGCCACGATGCCGAACTACGGCGCCCACACCATCGCCTCGGGCAACGTGGTGCAGGCCTGGGCGCCGGCGCGCCTGATCACGACGGACAGCGCCAGCCGCGCCTGCGTCGGCTCGCGGGGGACGGGCAGCGCATCCGACTCCGACACCCCCACGAACACGTTTGTCCTGCGGATCAATTCGCAGTTGACCTGGCTCTGGCAGGATTCCTACCTGCTGCGGCAGACCTCGAACGTGCCTGGCCTCCTGGCGTCGGCGGCCTGGTTCAACAGCGGCGAGACCACGCGCACCGACACCGCCCCCGACACGGTCATGGTGGCGGGCGCGGCATACCGTTTCATCGGCTGGTGGATGAATGGCGACCGCCAGCCCTCGACGCATGCCAACGCCCAGAATCCGCTGCTCGACATCCCGATGACCGAGCCGCGCGTCGCCGAGGCCCGCTACCTTGACGCCGCGCTCGACACGGACGGCAACGGACTCGCCGACTGGTGGGAGTGCCGCTACTTCGGCGTCACGGGCCTGTATGCCCCCGGCCACGACGGCGACGGCGACGGCTTCACGCTGGAGGAGGAGTTCGGCGACCTCACCGATCCGACCAGTCCTCTCTCCTTCCCCGCCCCCCCGTCCATCCGGCACACGCGGCTCGGCGCCACGCAGCGCACACCGCCACCCTACTCCGTCGCGGCCCGGATCACCGACACGCACGGCATCGCCGCCGCGCGCCTGCGCTGGCAGCGCAACGGCGGCGCCTGGAATGCGCTCGATCTGACGCCGGGCGAGAACCAGGAATATACCGGCGCCCTGCCGGCCCCCGGCACCTTCGGCGACACCATCGTCTACCAGATCGAGGCCTCCGATCCCGGTGGACGCACGGCCATGGCCGGCCCCTACACGCTGGCGCTGGCCTACCCGCAGGTGGTCTTCGGGCCGGCGCCGCAACTGCTGACAGCCGTGCTCCGGGGCACCGACGCGACCGCGACCCTGGCGATCACCAACCGAGGCAATGCCACGCTCGACTGGACGCTGCACCCCGCCCTTTTCGAACCCGTGACGTCCGCCGCGACCAGCGCCTGGTCGCTCGCCGCCTGGCAGCAGCCCTGGACACTCTCGACCAACCGCTGCTTCTCCGCGCCGCTGGCGTGCAGGGGTGCCGCGAAGTCGGCCGGTTCCTACAGCGCACCGGCGGTCTACGCGGCCCTGCGCTCGCCGCGCCTGGTTCCCGACGGCGCGGCCACCCTCGCGTTCCGCTACTGGATCGCGAGCGAACTCGACAGCGCCAAGCCCGGGTTCTCCTACGACGGCATGATCATCCAAATCTCCATTAACGAGGGGAATAGCTACCAGCAGCTGCCCGGTCCCTACACGCACCGCCAGACCGGCTGGATCCACTCACCCTGGCCCCAGAACACGCCCTGCCTCGCCGGTAACGGCACCGAGGGCTGGCGCACGGCAAGCTTCGATCTCTCGGCCTACGCGGGGATTCCCGTCTGGCTGAGGTTTGTCTACGGCGGCGACAACAACACCGACGGCGAAGGCGTCTACCTCGACGAGATCGAGATCGGCCCGCTCGAGTCCTCGCACTGGCCCGACTGGCTGCAGCCCGACCGCACCAGCGGTGCCGTGGGATTCCCCGGCGGCGACACCCTGCCGGTCGAAGCCCGCGTCGCCGCCGTTCCCGTTCGCGACCTCCTGCAGCGTGTCCTGCTGTTCTCGAACGATCCCGTCACGCCCCGTGTGCATACCGATCTGCTCTTCCGCCTCCGCGGCATTCCGTGGATCGGGACTCCCCTCGCCGCCCAGACGAGCACCCAGGGTGAGGGCTACGTCACGCTCAGCGTGCCCGTGGCGGATCCCGGCGGCGAACCTCTGACGCTGACGCTGCGGCATGCGCTGGACGAGACCGCCCCCCACGCTGTGCCGCTGCTCTTCGGCCCCACCGCCGACATCGGCGCGCCGACACTCGACACCACCAACGCCTGTGTCGGCGGCATCGCGACGCACAACGGCGCCGTGCCGGCCACCAATCTCGTCACGGTGCAGTGGGACACGCGCCAGACCCTGCCCGCCCTGCCGTCGCTCGTTCCCGGCATGCGTCTGCATCTTGTCGCCAGCAATGACTGCTTCGGCACCGCGCCGGTGGTTACGCCGCCTTTCCTGGTCGACACCGAGCCGCCCGCGACGCCGACCGGACTCCAGAGTTCAACCCATGAACTCGCCTCCTGGATCCGCGAGACCGTCTTCGCGGCGGCGTGGAATGCCAGCGGCGACGGCGACGGCATCGGCGGTATCCGCTATCGCAACCAGCTCGCGCCAGGCATGGACGACACGCTCGACACGGCGCCGCTGGCATCCCTGCCCGCGATGTCCCGCGAGGTCGCGGACGGTTCCAACCTCTGGTTCGCGGTGCAGGCGCAGGATGCCTACGGCAACCGGTCGGACATTGCCCGCCTCGGCCCCTTCTTCATCGACGCGACGCCGCCCGACAGCTCGGCGGCCTGGCTGCAGATCGACCGCAGTCCCTTCGGCGACTACGCCATCGGCGACCGTCTCGGGACGCGCTGGGGCGGCTTTTCCGACCCGCTTTCCGGACTCGCCTACTACCAGATTCTCGTGCAGACGCCCACTGCGCTCAAGCCCTACCTGCTGACCGACCAGCAGCAATCGTCCGTCAAGACGGACAGCCTCAACGCGACCAACCGGATCTGGGTCTATGCCATCGACCAGCTCGGCAACAGCAGCACCATGGTGGGCGAACCCATCCTGGTGCTCGACACCACCGGCGACTGGGATGCCGACGGTTATGCGAATGCCGCCGAGGAACTGGTCGGCACCGATGCCGCCGACCCCGGTTCCGTGCTCCGCCTCTACACGATGCCGATGGAGGCGCCGACCGGCCCCGTAGCCGTCTGCTGGATGAGCATCGAGGGCCGCCGCTACACCCTGCTCCACACGCCCGTCCTGGTTCCCACGCCTGACTGGCGGCCCGTTCCCGGCCAGACGGATGTTCCGGGTACCGGCGGCCTGATGCTGCATATTCCCGATGTCGCCACCGCCTCCCGCGGCTTCTACCGGTTGCGGGTGGAGCGGGCTGCAGAATAAACCAAGCCGTTTCAAACGCGCGGCTAGGCGGGGACGCCTTCGCCTGTGGCTTGCTACTGCTTGCCCTTGCCCGGCTCTGACGGGCCAAATCTAGGATTCCCGGCTATCATGCGCCCGCGCTGCGGGACATCCACGCAATCCGCGAAATCCGTAGCTCTCTCCTCCCGCGCCGCGGGACATCCTGTCAATCCTGTAATCCTGTCGAAAAACCGCCCGATCCGCTTGCTATTCGGCAGGCGTCTGGAACGTGAAGCGCACGCGGCCGGTCCGCGCCGGCTGACGCAGCACCAGCCGGATGGTGTGCAGCCGCTTGCCCCACACTGGCGACAGCCGCGAATCGTCGATGGAAATCTCGCCGAGCGTCACCTCGCCGCCCTCCGCCTCGATGGTGATCGTGCCGGCAGCCGAGGCCACGGCCTCCGGGAGCATCCGGGACTCCAGGCGCACGCGCCCGTCCGCCTCCAGCGAGGGTGCCGAGGGGGTCAGCAGCAGCATGGCGATCTCGCCGACATCGTCGGTCAGCGCATAGTGATCCGTCACCGTGACCTGGCCGCCGCGCACCAGTTCGATCTCCCGCCGCCACTCGCCGATGCGGGCCTCGGGCGGGTAGGCGTCCCGCAGGTCGAGCGTGAAGCGCATCCGCCCCTCGTCCGCCTCGTAGGCCACTTCCCGGGCGCGGTACGTCTTGCCCGCCCGTTGCTCGACGCCGTCCAGCACCGGCAGCAGCGAGTGGAACGAGGAACGCATCGTCCAGATCGCATAGCGTTCCGGGCCAAACGTCTGGCGTGTGTACTCCCCTACCCCGGCATCGACGATCAACGGCGCGCCGTTGTGGAAGATGATGAAGTTGCCGATGTCGTTGTGGTTGTGGCTCTCGCCATTGTGCCCGCCCTTGGCGGCGACAAACCAGCCCTCCGCCAAACCGGCGCGGTCGCGCGCGGCGACCACCTGCGTGTCGGGCAGCCAGGCATCGCGGACCAGGGGCGGTGGCGTCTCGGCCGCCAGGGTGATCGGGAACCAAAAGAGGGCCTGCAGGGCGCGGTTGAGATCGCTGCCGAAGTCGGCGGCGCCACCCGAACCGGCCTGGGCACGCTGCCAGAGGTAGGCGCCCAGTTGCATGAGGTCGTTGTCGCCCGTGCGGACGCCGTAGCCGTAGATGGAGTGTGCCGGGGCCGCCAACCGGGCGTCGGCATCGGCGAAGTTGACGAACCAGTTGCCGGCGATATGCACCGAGACCATGTACCGGCCAAGCGCCTGGATGAGCGGCTCGTCGTAGAAGGCCAGCGCGCCCCGCGAGGCGTTCCTGAGAATCTCCAGCGCGTCGAGCACTGAGGCCGCGGCGCGCCCCCAGTAGGAGGGCCCCTCGTCGCAGCCCCCGTCGGCGGGCATTCGCATCAGAAAACGATCCAGACAGCCCACCGCCTTGAATACCGAGGCCGCCCGGCGTCCGGCCTGCTCGTCGGTCAGCAGGGCGCAGGTCAGCCAGTTGGAGACGATCCAGGGCGTCCAGTTGTTGAGCATCCGCTCGGGATGGTCGAGGCCCATCCACCAGAAGTCGTCGCGCGCCAGCAGCGGTTCCAGCACACGCTGCTCAACCTCGCGCCGCAGCCGCGCGGGCAGCAGTGTCGAGACGGCACCCAGTTCGTCGCCCAGCAGGTAGAGCGTCCAGGCGACCAGGCTGCCGCTCTCAGCGGCGAAGAGGTCGACGACCGGGGCCAGCGGATCGGGCAGGCCGGCGTGCTCCGCCGGACCGCCGATATGCGCCGGAAGGCACCAGGAGGTCTCCTCGCCGAGGCACCAGAGACCGTTGACGATCTCGTCGGTGAAGCGTCCGCGTCCCTCGCAGCACTCGGCCAGCACGAGTGCAACCAGCGCGTGCCGGCGCGCGAAATAAGGGGCCTCGTACCGCCGCCGGTTGCCATCGCGCCGGAAGGCGAGGATTTCGGTCGCGGGCAGCATGGGCCACGGCTCGCCGAGCCGCCGCTCCCCGGCCCTGATCCACGCCGCGCGTGTGGCCTCCGGCAGCGCCTCCCACGCCGCGCGCTCGGCATACCGGGGATAGGGGCGCCATGATCCGGGGGACAGGAGCGTGTCGTCGGGAAGCTGGATCAACTGCTGGCAGATCATTGTTTCGTTCCTTTCATACCTCGGCTCAGAGCCTCAGGCCATGCGCTCCGCCTGTTCGCGCGGGATGGCCCAGCGCAGGGGCTCGCCCGCCAGGAAGCGGCGGCACTCCCCGACGGCCAGTTCCCCCATGCGGGCGCACTCGCCGGCGAGCGAGCCGGCGATGTGCGGGGTGAGCCAGACGTTGGGCAGCGTGTAGAGCGGCGATCCGGGCGCGGGCGGTTCGGGATCGGTCACGTCGAGCAGCGCCATCAAATCGGGCCGCTGTTGCAGCACCTCGATCAGCCCCGGCTCGTCGACCACGGCGCCGCGGGACGTGTTGATGAAGGTGGCGCGGGGCTTGAGCGATGCCAGCAGCGGACGCGTGATTAGTCCGCGCGTGGCCGGTAGCGACGGCGTATGGAGGGAGACCACCTCGCTCTCGGCAAAGAGCGTCTCCAAGCTGCATAGGCTCACCTGGAGCCCGAGCGCATCGGCCTGCGCCTGCGTAAAGAATGGATCGTAGGCCAGAACGCGTAGATCGTGGGATTGCAGGCGGCGGGCCAGCAATTGGCCGATCATGCCCAGCGAGACGAGGCCGACGGTGGAACCGTAGGCGCCGGCGATGCCCTCATGGCTCTGGTGGCGGGTTTCGCGGAAGGCGGCGGCGAGGCTCCAAGCCCGCTTGAGCGCCAGGATGATCTGCGCCTCCGCGAACTCGGCCACGGGCACCGCGTTGGCCGCGTAGCTGCTGGTGATCGGAATCCCCCGTCCCCAGAAGGCCCCGGTCGTCACGGCGCGGATCGAGCCCGCGCCGTAGAAGACCGCCTCCAGACGCGGCATCTGGTCCAGCAGCGCGGCCGTCAACGTCGGCGTGCCCCAGCCGCCGAAGAGCAACTGCACGCCGCCCAGCACATCCGGACCGGGCGGCACCTGCCCCGCACCGGGCAGCGGATCGAGAATCTCCACCAGGTCGCGCAGCGCCTCCATCTGCCGCGATCCGTAGATGCGGCGGAACGCGTCGGCCCCGAGGAGAAACAGGGCTTTCCTTTTCATGCGCGGCAGTCTACCTTTTGCTTGCAACGGGGTCAATGACCGGAGCACGCGGTTGGCCACAGAGGACGCGCGGGGAAGCGCATGATGAGGCGGGCGACGGTGGCAGAGCAAAACAAAACTGCGACGCCATCACGCACGCGCCTTTTTCCCGCCCATTTCTCCATGCACTACCCGCGCTCCCCCTGTGGCCAACCGCACTCTGACCGGACGATCTTATGCACTTACTCCCCGGACTGGTTTCCATCTCCTTCCGCGACCGGACGCCGACCGAACTCATCGCGGCAAGCGTCCGTGCCGGACTACAAGGCATCGAATGGGGCGGCGACATTCACGTCCCCCACGGCAACCTGAACGTAGCGCGAGAGGTAGCGGCACGCACCCGCGAGGCCGGACTCCAGGTGGCCGCTTACGGATCCTACTACCGCGTCGGTCGCGACGAGACGCGGCAGGAGGCCTTCGCGCAGATTCTCGATACCGCCGTCGCGCTGCAAGCGCCCCTCATCCGCGTCTGGGCCGGCGAGCAAGGCTCGGCCAAGACCCCTCCCGCCACACGGCAGCGGATCATCGCGGAGAGCCGACGCATCGGCGAGCTGGCGCGTGCGGCGGGACTCCGTGTCGCCTTCGAGTTCCACGGCGGCACACTCACCGACACCACCGAATCGGCCCTGGATCTCCTGCAGGCCACGGCTGGCGCCGGCCTCCTCTGCTACTGGCAACCCAGCGTCGGTTGGACGCACGCGGCGCAAATGGAGGCCCTCGGCAGCCTGCGTTCCTCTCTCGCGCACCTGCACGTCTATCAATGGGAGTCCGACGGACGCCGCGAACCGCTGGCCGCCGGCACCGGCGCCTGGAGCGGGTTCCTGGCGGAGGCTGCCGCAGTGCCTCTGCCCGGGGATCTTCCGCAGCGCTGGGCGCTGCTGGAGTTCGTCAAGGACGACAGTCTGGAACAGTTCCGGCAGGACGCGGCGACACTGATCAGGCTACTTAGGCGGCGTCAGGAAGTGGTGCGCCTGGCGGGGATCGAACCCACAACCTTCAGCTCCGGAGGCTGACGCTCTGTCCAATTGAGCTACAGGCGCATGAAAAGCATATCTTAGGCGATCTCCGTTCGCTTTTCAAGTGCGTTCCATGACAGTGCGTTCCATGACAGTGCGTTCCATGACCCTTGACCCTTTTCCCATCCATCGACCCACAGGAGAAGACCCGACGGACGACCACCAACGCCTGCTCGATGCCCTGACTCGTGAAGGCGTGCTGATTTCAGTCAGCGTGCGTTTCTGGCGGGCGCCATGAAGCTCCAGGCCGACCGGCCCGGCGACGGATCCACAAGACCAGCAGCACACCGATGCCGATGGCCAGCAGCAGCAGGCTGAGGATCTGGCTGATCGAGAGGGTGCCGACCTGCAGGCGAGCATCGCCCCGCAACCTCTCCGTATGGAAGCGGACGACTGCGTAGAGCACCAGATAGAGGGCAGTCACGTATCCGGGCCGCGGATGGCGCCGGGCGACCGCGTAGAGCACGGCGAACACGGCGAGGTTGGCGGCCGACTCGATCAGTTGCGTCGGCACCACCGGCTCGCTGGTGGCGGCCGACGCATCGATCAGGCCACGCGATACCTGTTCGCGCCAGGGCATCGAGCCGGCGGGAAAGCGCACGCCGCCCGGCCCCTGGCAGCGGATGCCGTGGCAGCAGCCGTTCAGGAAGCAGCCGATGCGCCCGAAGGCGTGTCCCAGCGGCAGCACAGCCGCGCAGAGGTCGAGAATCTCGAGGGGGCGCCGGCGGTAGACGCGCGCGAAGAGCAGGATCGCGGCGACGGCGCCCAGCACGCCGCCGTAGAACATGAGTCCGCCCTGGTCGATGCGGATGATGGCGCCGGGGTTGGCGGCGAACTCGCCCGTCCAGTGCTCCGCGACGTAGGCCAGACGGGCACCCAGAACGCCGCCCGCCATGAGCCAGACGAGGAGGCGCGAGAGGTGGTCGTCCGTGAGGTGTCCGAAACCGCCGCGCACCAGGCGGCGCATGGCCAGCAGCGCCACCAGGAATCCGAGCGCCATCATCGCGCCGAAGGCGTGCAGAGTGAACGGGCCAAGCTGGAAGAGGATCGGATGCATGGGATGCTTTGCGCGAGAATCCTGCTGACAAGTGACAGAACAAGCGATATAGTACGCAAATCGGCAGACAGAATCAAGAACCCTCGTTTTGCCATGTCGGAACCCATCCAAATACTATTCGACCCTGTCCAGCGGATGATCTGCCCCTTCTGCCATGCGCGGATGGATGTCAGCACGATCGCCCCGTTCAACAAGGCCATCTGCCCCAGTTGCAGCAGCGAGGTCACCGTGCCCGCGCGGCTGGGCGCGTTTCTGCTGACGGAACTGCTGGGCACGGGAGGCATGGGCGGCGTCTACCGGGCGCACGACGAGACGCTGGGGCGCGACGTGGCCATCAAGGTCATGCTCAAGAGCCTGGGCGACAGTCCCGAGTTTGTGACCTCCTTCCGCCGCGAGGCCCAGGCCGCCGCCAAGCTCAACCACCCGAACATCGCGCAGATCTACTCGTTCGGTCAGGAGAAGGGCCAGCCCTACATCGTCATGGAGCTGGTGCCGGGAATGCACTTCGACCAGATGATCGCCGCACCCGACCCGCTGGACATCCCGATGGTCATGAAGATCGGGAACGACATCGCCGAGGGGTTGCAGATGGCCGCCGAGGCCAATCTGATCCATGGCGACATCAAACCCGAGAACATCCTGCTGGACGAGCGCAACCAGGCCAAGCTCGTGGACTTCGGCATCGCCGCCAAGCCCAGCAAGGGCGAGAACGAGATCTGGGGCACGCCCTATTACATCGCCCCGGAACGGGTCCGGCGCCAGCGCGTCGATTTCCGCAGCGACATCTACTGCCTGGGCGGCACACTCTACCACGCGATCACCCAGCACCCGCCCTTCGACGGCGCGGATGCACTCGAAGTGGTGCGCGCCCGTCTCCAGCGGCCGCCGGAGCCCCTGGAGATGTACCGGCCCGACATCGACCCGGAGGTGTCCGCCATCATCATGCGCATGCTGCAGGCGGAGCCGGCGATGCGCTACCCGACCTACGGATCGCTGCTGAGCGACATGCGCAAGTACCTGGCGCGCGTGCAGCCGCGGGCGCCGACAGCATCTTCCGGCAAGCGCATCGTGATCAAGGGCCGCAAGGCGGCCGCGGCCGCGGCCAGCACGCCGGGGGCGACCCGGCAGATGCCGGCGCCGAACGCCACGGGGCGGCACACCGGGCCGATTGGCTCGCGCACGCGCCCCATGGTCATCACGCGCGGCATGTTTCCGGATCCGATCCTGCCGCAGGGCACGGCGACCACCCCGGATGCCGACGGCCAACCGGCGGGCGCAAGTTGGAAGAAACGCATTCTGGCCGTGATATTGATACTGGTCGGCCTGAGCGTTGCCGGCGGGGTCGGCGCTTGGGTCTTCGATCAGCAGAAGCAGAAGGCAGAGGCCAGGCGCCTCGAGGCCGAACGCGTGGAATCTTCGCGGCGGCAGGCCGAGATGACCACACTGCACGGCGCCATCCTGAAGGGCGTGGAGACCGTGGCCGGACTCGAAACGCAGGCCGGCGCCCTCATCACGCAGGCCGTGGCCCTGGTCGAGCAGGATCTGGGCGACGCCTTTTCGGCCCGCATAGTCGAAGAACCGCCCGAGCCGGCACCCCGACCCGACTCCGCGGAACCGGCCATCCCGGAGGGGAACATCGGCCTCCCGGAAACCAATGCAGTCGCGGAGGCCGCAACCGGCACCGCAGTCGCCGCGCCCGGCGGGGTGATGGAGACGGGCACGGTCGCCGTGGCCGCCGCGCCCGGCGGCGTGACAGCCACGGGGGCGGTCGCCACAGCCTCCGAGGCTGGCGGAGCAATGCCGGTGGACGGCGGATCCGCCGTGGAGGCGGTCGCGCTGGATCCCCTGCCCCCGTTGGCCCAGATGGCGCGCGACGTCCACCAGCAGGCGCTGCCGTTGAGAACGGCTCTGCGGCTGGCGCGTGAGCTGGAGGCGCAGGCCAGCACGCTGCTTGCCTCGGCACGCGCTGCCACCAACACGCTGGACACGCTGGAGGCCGCCCGGCAGCAACTGGTCGCCCTGGCGGCAAACATCGGGGACGAACAGAGCCGCGCGGCACAGACGCTGGCCGCTGCCCGCGAGAAACTGGAGGCCCTCGTGCGCGAGTGCCAGCGACTCGCTAACGAGCGACGTCAGGCCGAGGCCGAGGCCCAGCGACTGGCGGCCGAACAGCAGGCGGCGGCGGACGAGGCGCGGCGGCAGGCCGAGCGGGCCGAGGCGATCCGCGCGGAGACCGCCCGTGTCGCGGCAGTGGTCGAGACGCAGAAGGCGTCCCTCCTGAAGCACCAGTACGCCCAGGTGCTGCGCGAGCTGCGCGCCATCGAGGGCGAACTCCAGCACGAGGATGGCCGCCAGGCGCTGGCTCTCGCCGTCCGGCGGGTCACCTGCCTGCAGAACCTGCGCGAGTTTTTAATCAGGCGCCTGCAAGAGGTGCCGTACAAGGATAGCGTGGGATGGAGTGTCGCCAAGGTCAGTTCGCGGTCGCTAACCCTCCGCACGGCCGCCGGCGCCGTGAACGAGGTGCCCTGGGAGAGCGTCAACAGCCGTGCCATGGCCGGGTTCATCAAGTTCTATATCCATGACGAGCAGCAGGCAAAGGCACTGAAGCTCCGTGAACGCCACGCGCAGACCATCAACGCCATCGTGTACACGCTGACCTTCGGCGAGGGCACCGACGACGCCCGGGCCATGACCCGGACGCTGGGGCAGCGGGCCGTCGACATGCTGCCGAGCGAGCGCGCGGAGACCCTGCGCCTGCTGCCGGAGCTGACCACGCTGATCGATTGATCCCCGGGGCCGCCGGCGGCGGGACGTTTCCATGCGCGCGAGACCGACGAGAGCCTCCCCCACCCCTGCCGGCGGCCGACCGCCGCTGCGCCGCAAGGCCGTGCGCCTGCCGCCGGTCACGGGCCTCGACGAGCTACCGGTCGACGGTGACGCGCCCGAACGCCGCCGCCCCGCCGCCCCGCTCGGACAGATCGTCGCGCGCCTGCTACAGCATTACCACCTCGGCCTGTCGGAGAACCTCGACCCCCTGCTGGCCGACTGGCCGGCGCTGGCCGGACCGGAACTGGCCACGCGGCTTCGGCCCGGCCGGCTGGAACAGGGCATCCTCTACGTCTATGCCCGCAGCAGCGCGGAACTCTTCGAGATCCGGCGCTTCAAGCTGCGCGCGCTCGAGGCCCGCGTCAAGCAGCACCCCGGCTGCCGCGACATCCGCCAGATCCGGCTGCAGCTCGATCCGGGCGACGAGGACACGCCGTAGCGGGGAAGCCATGACCTGGAGTGTTCTGCATCTCAAGCCGCGCACGGAGAAGCGCGTCGCGGAAATCTGCGAGCGTCATCACCTGCCCTACTACCTGCCGCTGCGCCGCAGCGTGCGGATCTATCCGCGCCGCAAGGTGGTCTTCGAGATCCCGCTCTTCGCCAACTACCTCTTTGCCGCCTTCGACACGTCCCATCACGCCGCCCTGTTCCGCGGCAACCACATCATCCGCGTACTGAAGCCCGAGAGCCAGATGAAGCTGCTGCGCCAACTCGTCCAGGTCCGGCGGCTGCTGCGACTCGATCCCGAGCTGGAGAGCGTGGAGCCGATCACCTGCGGCGAGTTTGTCCGC
>CAZYRQ010000008.1:0-22053 GCA_964649455.1 uncultured Lentisphaerales bacterium | reverse complement strand
GCGGCACCTGGGGCGGCGGCATGCTGATGAACGAGGTCGTCGTGCAGGACGACGCCGCAACGATTCTCCACGAGTTCGACATCACGACCGTTGACCTCGGCAACGGTTGCCACACGCTGGACGCCGTCGAGATGGCGTCGGGCCTCATCTTCGGCGCGCGCCGCGCCGGCGCTGTCATCTTCAACGCCATGTGCGCCGAGGATGTCGTGATCCACGACGGAATCGTCGCCGGCGTTGTCATCAACTGGAATCCCGTGCGGCGGCTGGAGATGCACGTCGATCCGCTGGTCATCATGTCGCGCGCGCTGGTGGACGGCACGGGGCATCCGAGCGAGATCGTCGCCAAGGTCGTGAACAAGGCCGGCATGAAGATCGCCTCGCCCACGGGCGGTATCGTCGGCGAGAAGCCGATGTGGATGGCGGATGGCGAGCGGACGACCGTCGAGAACACCGGCCGGCTCTGTCCCGGGCTCTACGCCTGCGGCATGGCGGCCAACAATGTCCAGGGAGGCTTCCGCATGGGGCCGATCTTCGGCGGCATGCTGAAAAGCGGCCGCAAGATCGCCCGCCTGATCGCCGGGGATCTCGCGCCGTGAGCGCGGCCGACGGGCTGCCTGCGGACGCGGCGCGCTTTGGTCTGTACCTGGTTCTCACCAATCCCCGTGTCGGATACGAAACCTGTGCGGTAGCGGCGGTTCAGGCCGGGATCCGCTATCTTCAGTTGCGTATGAAGGGGACGCCGCGCGCCGGAATCGTCGCCGTCGCGCGGACGCTGCAAGGCATCACCGCCGGTACCGCCACACGGTTCATTGTCAACGACGATCCTTCGATCGCGGCCGAAGTCGGCGCCGACGGCGTCCATCTCGGCCAGACGGACGCGCCGATCAACGCGGTGCGGGCGCGCTATCCCGATCTGGGGATCATCGGCCTCTCCACCCACAACGCGGCCCAGGCGGCGCGCGCCGTGCGAGCCGCGCCCGCCTACATCGGCGTGGGTCCCGTGTTCGCCACCCCCACGAAGGCGGTTCCCGACCCCGTCCTCGGATGCGCGGAGACGGGGCGCATCATCCGCGCCAGCGCCGTGCCGGCCGTGGCGATCGGGGGGATCGACGCGACGACGTTGCCGGCCGTGCTGGCCGCCGGCGCGGTCAACTTCGCCGTCGTGCGGGCCGTGTGCGGCGCCGCGTTTCCGTTCGACGCCATCCGCCGCCTGCAGGAGATCTGGGAAACGTACGCGGCTGGTCAACCGATGTGAACGGATGGCCGGAACGTGGAGTCCCCGGCGGTGTGGGCGCATGCCTCTGGCGGGCGCCTTATCCCCACCAGGGCGCGGAAAGCCAGAGCGGGATCGTCAACAAGCAGGCGGCATGGGTGGCGAGCACGGTGGCGGCGGCGAAGCGGGCATCGCAGCCGTAGGCCTCGCCGAACATCACGCTGGCCATCGAGCAGGGCTGCACCGCCACGATCAGCAGGGCCGGTCGCACGGCCGGCGGGAACGGCAGCCAGAAGAGCAGCAGCGTCGCCAGCGCGGGTATCGCCGCGAGCCGCAGGAACGTCGTCAGCACAATCAACCGCGTGAAGAGATGGCCGGCCCGGATCTCGGCGATGCGCGAGCCGACGATGATCGCGGCCAGGGGAATCGTCGCCTGCCCGGTCATCTGGAGCGCCGTGGCGACCATGTCGGTGAACGCGCCGCCGGCGGCGTTGGTCTGGAACGCACCGAGGTTTGCGCCCGCGTGGTGGCGCAGCAGCAGCCAGCCGGCGGCCGCCGCCATAGCCAGCAGGGGCATCGAGGCCAGATTGCGGAGGCCCGCAGCGAGCCGCCGCGCGCCGTCGGCCAGTCGCGCCGCGCGCGACGGCGGAGTGCCGTCGCCGCGCCTGGCGGGCACCGTGCTCCCGGTCAGCGCCTGGAGGCCGAGCGTCCAGACCACCAGCTCCGCGCCGAGCGCCGAGAAAATGATCTGCGCCACACCTTGCTCGCCGAGCAGGGTGGTGGCCAGCATGATCGGCAGGAAGGAATAGTTGTTGATCGTGCACTGGAAGCGGAACATGGCCCGGGTGGGCGCCGGCTCGCGGCGGAGCAGGGGCAGGGCGGCCAGTCCCGCGGCCCAGCCGGCCAGCATGATCAGGGCCGAGCCGGCGGGGAGCGGCCAATGGGACAGCAGCGACGGCCAGGTGAAGTTGCGCGTCTGCGAGGAGAGGATCAGCGCGGGGTAGACCACGTTGATCTGCAGCAGCGAGAGCTGGCGGTTGAAGGCAGTGTCGATGACGCCCCGCCGCCGCAGGACGAAGCCGGCCGCGCTGATGAGGAAGATGCAGGCCGTCTTGAAAAAGACTACGAGCATGGGTCAGGCGCCCGCCGCAGCCAGGAGGTCGGGCAGCGTCGCGCGGCCCGCGTAGAGCGCCTTGCCGACGATCGCGCCGAGCAGGTTGGCTTGTCCGAGGGCGGCGAGCGCGCGCACGTCATCCGGCCGGCTGACGCCGCCCGAGGCGATGACCTGGCACGGCACCGCGCGGCAGAGCTGATCCATGGCGGGCACGTTCGGGCCCGTGAGCATGCCGTCGGTGGCCGTGTCGGTATAGATGATCGTGCCGACCCCGAGCGCCGCGACGCGGCGCGCGAGATCGGTCGCGCGGACACGGGTCGTCTCGACCCAGCCCTTCACCTGCACCCAGCCGTCGCGCGCGTCGATGCCCACGGCGATGCGGTCGCCGCCGTGGCGCGCGACCAGCCGCGACAGCGCGTCGGTGTCGTCCAGCGCCCGCGTGCCGATGATCACGCGCGCCAGGCCGGCATCGATCATCCGCTGCACGTCGGCGTCGGTGCGCAGACCGCCGCCCATCTGCACGGGAATCGACAGGGCCGCGGCGAGACGCGCGATCACGTCGGCGTGCGCCGGCGCGCCCTGGAAGGCGCCGTCGAGGTCGACGACATGCAGCGCCCGGGCGCCGAGCGCCTGCCAGTGGAGCGCCATGGCGACGGGATCGTCGCCGTAGACCGTGGCCTCGTCGGCCCGTCCCTGGCGGAGCCGCACGCAGCGGCCCTGCTGGAGGTCGATGGCGGGAAAGATCGTCATCTCACAGGGTTCCCTTCGAGGAGGGGATGCCGGTCTCGCGCGGGTCGCGCTCGACGGCCATGCGCAGGGCGCGGGCGAAACCCTTGAAGACCGACTCGTAGGCGTGGTGCACCTCGGCGCCGTAGAGGTGGGCGATGTGGAGGTTCAGGCGCGCCTGCGTGACGAAGGCGCGGAAGAACTCCTCGATCAGCTTGACGTTGAAGTCGCGGATGCGCGGGGTCGGATCGGCGATCGAGTAGACGAGATAGGGGCGTCCGCCGAGGTCGACGGCCACGCGCGCGAGCGACTCGTCCATCGGCAGCAGGCTGAAGCCGTAGCGGCGGATGCCGCGCCGGTCGCCAAGGGCCTGGTCGAGGGCCGTGCCGAGCACGAGGCCGAGATCCTCGACCGTGTGGTGGTAGTCGACGTCCAGGTCGCCGGTGGCCTTGATGTCGAGGTCGACCAGCGCGTGCCGCGCGACGAGCTCGAGCATGTGGTTGATGAAGGGGATGCCCGTCTCGATTGAGCAGGCGCCCGTGCCGTCGAGGTCGAGCGTCACGGCGATGTCGGTCTCGCGGGTCTTGCGGTGGAGCGTGGCGGTGCGGTGGTTCATGGTGCCTCCTGCGCGAGGATGCCGAGCAGCGCGTCGACCTCGGCGTCGGTGCCGATGGTGATGCGGATCGAGTCGCCCGTGGCGGGGCCGGGGAAGTAGCGGACGTAGATCTCGGCCGCGCGCAACCGGTTGAAGACGCGCGCCGCGTCGCCGTCCGGGGGCCGGGCGAAGAGGAAGTTGGTCGCGGAGTCCAGCACGCGCCAGCCGCGCGCGCGCAGCGCATGCGTCAACCGGGCGCGGGTGGCGACGATGCGCGCGACGTTCGCGCGCATGGCGTCGAGGTCGTTGAGCGCGGCGAGGGCCAGCGCCTGCGTGAGCGCGTCGAGGTTGTAGGAGTCCTTGATTTTGTAGAGCGCCTGGATGAGGTCGGCCGGGCCGACGGCGTAGCCGAAGCGCAGGCCGGCCAGTGAGAAGGATTTCGAGAGCGTGCGCATGACGAGCGTGTTGCGGTTTCCCGGGGCGGTCGCCAGATCCAGGCAGTTCTGAGGGGCGAAGTCGACGTAGGCCTCGTCGATGAGCGCCACGCCGGGGAAGCGGCGGCAGAACTCGGCGACGGTCGACTTGTCGAACTGCAGGCTGGTCGGGGCGTTGGGATTGGTCAGGAAGAAGAGCGACGCGGCATAGTCCGGCGGCAGGTTCCAGCCGTAGTCGGCGGTAAGCGGGACGGGGCGCTGCTCGACCTGGCGGATCTCCGCGAGGATCGGGTAAAGGGAGTACGAGGGCACGAAGTAGCCGATCGAGCCGTCGTCCTCGACGAACGCGCGCGTGGCGAGGGCCAGGATCTCGTCCGAGCCGTTGCCCGCGAAGACCTGGTCGATCGAGCAGCCGTGGATTTCCGCGATCCGCCGGCGCACGGCGGTCGCCAGCGGGTCGGGGTAGCGGCGCAGCGCGGCGGGGTCGAAGGCGGCGAGCGCGGCGGCGACGGCGGGCGAGGGCGGGTAGGGGTTCTCGTTGGTGTTGAGCTTGACGAGCCGCTGTCCGCGGGGCTGCTCGCCCGGCGTGTAGCCGGTCATGGCCGCGACATGGCGCGCGATAAGGGAAGTGGACATGGTGTGCTTACGTTAGCCGAGACGGTGCGAATCGTCAAGAACGCGCATAGAACGCGCCCAGAAATTGAAGTTGGTTCTCGGCTGGTTCTCCAACCGGAGGTTTTGCATGCGCCTCAACATTCGGCTATAATGTCGGCAACGTATGTCTGGCGACAAATCCAGAATGGTTGGCCTCGCCTCCACGCCAGCGGATGCCCTGTGGCAGGCGGCCAGAGAGTGCCTGGGGCCGCAGGGGTGCCTCAGCGTCATCATGCCGGCCTATCGCCTCGAGAAGGTGATCGAGGCGAACCTGGAGCAGGTGCAGGCGCTCCTCGACGGGCGCATGCCCTTCGAGATCGTCGTCGTCGACGATGGCAGCGGCGACGGCACGGCGGCGGCGATCGAGGCCGCGCGGGCGCGCCATCCCGGCACGATCCGTCCCGTGATCCTCGCTGAGAACGGCGGCAAGGGCGCGGCGTTGCGGCATGGTTTCCAGGCGAGCCGCGGGTCGCATGTGCTGCTGCTCGACGGCGATCTCGACCTGGCGCCGGAAGGGATCGGCCGCTTCTTCCAGATCATGCGCCGCGACCGCGCCGACATCGTCATCGGCTCCAAGCGGCATCCCGAGTCGGAGATCGACTACCCCCTGCGGCGCCGCATCGCCAGCCGCGTCTACTTCGGCATTGTGCACCTGCTGGTCGGGCTGCCGGTCACGGACACCCAGACGGGGATGAAGCTCTTCCGGCGCGAGGCGCTGCAGTGGGCCTTCGACCGCATGCTGGTCAAGCGCTACGCCTTCGACCTCGAGATGCTGGCGATCGCCTACGGCCACGGCTACCGCGTGAGCGAGGCGCCGATCCGCATGGACTACGGCAACAAGGTCGGCGCCCTCACCTGGGCCAACGTCCGCACCGTGATGACCGACACGCTGGCCGTCTTCTACCGCCTGCGCTTGATCCGCTACTACCAGAGCGTCGAGGTCGGCGCCGTACCGAGTCCGCCGCCACGCGTCTCGGTGGTCATCGCCTGCCCGGCCCCCTCGGCCTTTCTCGACGAGGCGCTGGCGGGGATCGCCGCGCAGACGATCCCCCCCTGCGAGGTGATCGTGCTGCCCGACGCCGCCGTGGAGCCGCCGCCGGCGGCGGGCGTGGTGCCGGTCCGGGTGCATCCCACCGGCAAGCTCCGGCCGGCGGAGAAGCGCAACCTGGGCATCGGGCTGGCCACAGGCGAGATTGTCGCCTTTCTGGACGACGACGCCTATCCGGCCCCCGCCTGGCTCGAACAGGCGTTGAAGTACTTCTCGCGTTCCGAGGTGGCGGCGGTCGGCGGGCCGGCCATCACGCCGCCGCACGACCCCCGGCGCGCGCAACTCGGCGGACGCGTCTACACCAACCCGCTGGTCTCGGGCGGCTATGCCTACCGCTACCACTCCGAGCGGGTTCGCCGCGTCGACGACCTGCCGAGCTGCAACCTACTCGTGCGCACCGGCGTGCTGCGCGAGCTGGGCGGCTTCAACACGCGCTTCTGGCCCGGCGAGGACACCATCCTCTGCTCGGAGATCGTGCACCGGCTGGGACATCTGATGTTCTACGATCCCTGGACGGTCGTCCACCATCACCGTCGGCCGCTCTTCGGACCCCACCTGCGGCAGGTGGGCCGCTACGCGCTCCACCGCGGCTTCTTTGCCCGGCACTTCCCCACGACCTCACGCCGCCTCGGCTACATGCTGCCCTCGCTGCTGGTGCTCGGGGTCGCCTTCGGCTGGCTGGCGGGGCTTGCGCTGCCCCTGCTGGGACAGCTCTATGTTGGCACGGTTTCCGCTTATCTTCTGGTGACGTTCCTGGGCGCGTTCAACCGCCGTCCTGCGGACTGGCTCCTGGCCTGGGCCGGTATTGTCGCCACACATATGGTCTACGGGGCACGGTTCCTTCAGGGGCTCGGCTCGCGGACGATGCCCTGCGAGGCCGCCCGGTTCGACCACCCTTCAGAAACGGTGAAAGCGACATGAAAAACACCTGCATCCTGTGTCTCTGCCTGGCGGGCCCTCTGCTGGCCGCGCCGCCCCCGCTGGTCATCGAGGCCGAATCGGCCGCCGAGACCGAGGCGCCGATGGTTGTCGTCGCCGCAGATCAGGTGCCCGCCGGTTCGGCGTTCGTGCCGGGCGCCTCGGGCGGCCGCTATCTGGAGATTCCCGAAAAGGCCGGCAATCCGCCGAAGCTGGAGAAGGGGTTCGCACGCTACACGTTCGACCTGCCGGAGGAGGGCGACTACATTCTCTGGGCGCGGGTCTGGTGGGAGGGCGAGTGCAGCAACTCCTTCACGGTGCAGCTTGACGACCAGGCCCCCTTCCTCTTCGGCGAGAACGCCACCTACCGCACCTGGCACTGGGTCAAGTACCCGGTCGCGCGGATGACCCCGCCCCTGCGGCTCAAGCAGGGCACGCATGTCCTGCGCGTGAGCAACCGCGAAGATGGCGTGCGCCTGGATCAGCTCCTTCTCAGCCCGAACAAGCGCTTCGTGCCGGTCGACATCGAGCGGGCGACGACCGGGGGAGGAACGCCTTGAGGTTTGCGCCGCGCGCCGCCGCCGGACGCCTGCTGCCCGGTCTCATGCTGCTGATCCTGGCCGTTGCGCCCACGCAGTGGAGCCTGCCCCTGCCGGGAAGCATCCACCTGACGCCGGCCGACCTGTTGCTGCTGGCGGCCGTGCCGGTGGGGCTGGCGGCGGGACTCCGCGTGCGGCATCTGCCCTTCGCCCACCTGCTCTTCCTCGGGTTCGCCGCGCTCTCGGTGCTGTTCGCCGCCGACACGCGCGCGGCCGTCAAGGAGTGGATCCAGCTCGCGCTCTACTTCGGTGCGGGCACGCTGCTGGCGGGAGCCGCCCTGCGGCTCGCCGGCGGGCGCGGTCTGCGGCTGGCCGTCTGGGCCGTGCTGGGCGTCGGCGCGCTGGTCGTCGCCCGCGCTCTGGGGCAGTACTGGCTCGGTTCGTTCGACACTCCGCTGGCGGTCTGCGGCGCCTTCGGCAACCGCAATGTCCTCGGCGGCTACCTGGCGCTGCTGCTGCCGCTGGCCTTCGGCCTGCTGCTCCGGACGCCGTCGATTCCGTTGCGGCTGAGCCTCGGTCTGCTCGTGCTGGGCGGCCTTTCCGTCTGCCTCTCGGGCGCCGCGCTGCTGGCCATCGTGCTGGCGCTCCTCGCGCTCGCGGCGCGGCGCGGCGCGGGCTGGCTCGCCGGAACCGGCCTCATCCTGATGGCCGGGTACGCGCTGGTGCTGCCGCGGATGCCCCGCGGCAACGATGTCGAGGCCTTCGCCTCCATGGCGCTCTACGACCAGGCCGGCCAGCCGACGCGCCGCTATCCCGAGTGGCAGGCGGCGACTGTGATGGCCCTGGAGCGTCCCTGGGTGGGGCAGGGGCTCGGCGGCTACCAGAAGCAGATCGGACCCTTCTATGGCGTCGTGCCGAACGCCACGGGGCCGGCCGAACCCGACATCCAGAATCTCTATCTCGTCCTCGCCGCGAGCGCCGGCCTCCCCGCCGTCCTGGCCTTCCTGCTCATGCTCTGGAACGGCATGGCCGATGCGGGAACGGACGGGCGCGCGCGGGTCGGCGCGGGGGACGAGGTGCTCCCCGGGCTCGGCGCCGGTCTCGCCGGAGCGCTGGGCGCCTTCGCGCTGACGGCGGTCTGGCACCCGCTCCTGGTCCGTGGCATCGGCCTGCCCCTGGCGCTGCTGCTGGCGGCCACCCGTTACCGGAAAATCATCCATGAGCCTTAGTGTCCACCTCAAAAAACGCAAGCCCGACACGCGCGTCTTCAAGATCGATCCGGGCAAGATCGCCAATCCCCTCATGCGCGTCGGCGTGGGACTGACGCGGGGACTCATCGAGCACACGCTCTGCTTCCCGGCGCTCAACAAGATCTACGAGGACTCAACCGACCCGCACGGCGACACCTCGCTCTCGTTCGCGCGGCGCGCGCTGCAGTCGGTCAACGTCACGTGGAGCGTCCAGACCTCCAGCGACCACCCGATCCCGGCCTCCGGGCCGGTGGTGCTCGTGGCCAACCATCCTTTCGGCGGCATCGAGGGTGTCCTGCTGCTGGCGCTGATGGAGGGCTACCGGGCCGACTTCAAGGTCATGGCCAACTACCTGCTCTCCCGGATGCCGGCGGCGCGCGACTTCTTCATCTTCGTGGATCCCTTCGGCGGCAGCCGGTCGGCCGCGGCCAACATCCGGCCGATCAAGGAGTGCCTGGCGTGGCTCCGGCAGGGCCATGCGCTCGGCGTCTTCCCCGCTGGCGAGGTCTCCAGCGTCGACATCCACACGGGTCAGGTGCGCGACCCGGCCTGGAGCACCTCCATCGCCGCGATCGTGCGCCGCACGCAGGCGACCGTCGTGCCCGTCTTCTTCAGCGGGCAGAACAGTCCGCTCTTCAACATGATGGGGCTCATCCATCCGCGTCTGCGGACGATCATGCTGCCCAAGCAGTTGCTCAACAAGCGCGGCCACGAGCTATCGGTGCAGATCGGGCAGGCCATTCCCTGGAAGGAGATGGAGGAGTACGCCAACGACGAGCAGCTCATCCAGTATCTCCGCCTGCGGACTTACATCCTGGCCGAGCGCAAGGGCGCACCCCGGCCGGCGCGGCCCCGGCTGCCGGCGGCCATCCGGCTGCCCCGGCGCCGCCGCAAGCTCGAAACGGTCGTCCCGCCGGTCGATCCGGACGCCCTGGCGCGCGAGTTTGCCGCGCTGCCTGGCATGCAGACACTGCTCACCGTAGGCGAGATGCGCGTCTGCCACGCCCGCGCCGCGCAGATCCCGGAGATCCTCCGCGAGATCGGCCGGCTGCGCGAGATCACCTTCCGCGCCGTAGGCGAGGGCACGGGCAAGGCGATCGACCTCGACCGCTTCGACGACGACTATGTCCATCTCTTCGTCTGGAACACGGAACGGCGGGAGGTCGTCGGCGCCTACCGTCTGGGGCTCGCGGACGAGATCATGGCCGCGCGGGGCGTGAAGGGCCTCTACACCCACACCTGCTTCCGCTTCGACACGCGCCTCATGCAGCAGTTGCAGCCGGCCATCGAGCTCGGCCGCTCGTTCGTGCGGCCCGAGTGCCAGAAGGCCTTCCAGCCGCTGCTGCTGCTCTGGCGTGGCATCTGCGCCTTCGTCGTGCGCCACCCGCGCTACCACCACCTCTTCGGCCCGGTCAGCATCACCAACGAGTACTGCGACGCCTCGCGCAACCTGCTGCTGCGCTCCCTGCGCCTGACCAACTTCGAGCACGAGCTGGCCCGGCTGGTCAAACCGCGGCGACGCCCCCGCCGCCCCCGGCGCGCCGAGTGGAACCTGCCCGATTTTCATCCCTACATCGACAACCTTGATCTCGTGACCAAGCTGATCCAGGAGATCGAGAGCGGGCAGAAGGGCATCCCCGTCCTGCTGCGCCAGTACCTGAAGATGGGCGGACGCCTGCTGGCCTTCAATGTCGATCCCCACTTCAACTTCTCCCTCGACGGCCTGATCTCGGTCAACCTGCTGAAGTGCGACCCGAAGATCCTCGGACGCTACATGGGCGCGGCCGAACTTGACGCCTACCTGCGCACGCACGGCGTCGATCCGGGTGCCGGCAGGCCCACGGACGCCGGGGAGCCCGGAGGAGATCCCACATGATCGCGATGCTGCGGGGCCTGCTCGCCGACAAGCAACCCTCCCGCCTGGTACTGGACGTCGGCGGCGTCGGCTACGAGGTGCTCATTCCCCTGAGCACCTACGACCGCCTGCCGGCGCCGGGTGGCGAGTGCCGGCTGCTGGTGAGCCACATCGTGCGCGAGGATGACGAGCTGCTCTTCGGGTTCGCCACCGCCGAGGAGAAGCAGCTTTTCAACCTGCTGATGACGATCAGCGGCATCGGACCGAAACTGGCGCTCTGCGTGCTGAGCGGTCTGACGGTCGCCGAGTTCAAGCGCTGCGTGGCCGAGGGCGACATCAAGCGGCTCAGCTCGGTGCATGGCATCGGACGCAAGACGGCCGAGCGCATCGTCGTCGAACTGCGCGACAAGATCGACCCCGTCGAGGCCCTCGCCTTCCGGACGCCTGCCGGCGCCCCGTCCGCACCCGATACCGTCATCCGCGACACCCTGCTGGCGCTCGGTCAGCTCGGCTACGCGCAGGAGAGCGCCCGCAAGATGCTGCAGGCCGCGATCGACGGCGGCGCCGACGCCTCGACGTCCGAAACCCTCTTGAAGCGCGTTCTGTCGGGACGGTAGCGCAGCGCCGCGCCAGGACTACACCATGCCGTCTGACCCTGCGTTGCGCATCTGGGCTACGACTTCGCGCATGAACCATGCGGGAAGGGTTGCCGCGGGTGGCGTCCTGCGTTCGCTGGATGGTGAATGGCTTTTTACGAAAGACGGCCGGACACGGGCTGCGAACGTGCCGCACGACTGGGCCATTGAAGGGCCGTTTGACGCGGAAGGCGCCTGCGATACCGGCAAGCTGCCGTACCGCGGCCACGGCAGCTACACCCGGACGTTCAAGCTCAGTGCCGACGAACGCGCCCTGCTCGCCGCCGGGGGCGAGGTCTATATCGAGTTCGACGGTGCAATGGCGAACCCTTCGGTCGTGGTGAACAGCCAGGAGGCCGGGGGCTGGGACTACGGCTACATGAGCTTTACGCTGCCCATCGGCCGTTTCATCACGGCAGGTGACAATGAACTCAAAATCACCTGCGATACCAGGAAACACGATTCGCGGTGGTACCCGGGCGCGGGGCTCTACCGGAGCGTGCGGCTGAAGACCGTGCCGCGCGACCACATGGTTCCCGGCAGCCTCTTCATCACCACGCCGGAGATCGCCAGCCATGCTGCGACCGTCCAGGTGGAGTATGAGCTTTCGGAGAGCGGTCCGCAGCAGCGCAGCTTCACGGTCGAAAACCCGGTTCTCTGGGACGTCGATCACCCGCGCCTCTATACGCTGGAGATAGAGGGGGAGACCTTCCGCTACGGCATCCGAGGATTCACGTTCACGGCGGACGACGGCTTCCTGCTGAACGGGCGCCGCCTGCAGTTGAAAGGCGTCTGTCTGCATTCCGATCTGGGGCCGCTCGGCATGGCCTTCTCAAACGCTGCGGCACGCCGGCAGCTTGCCATGATGAAGGACATGGGGGTCAACGCGATCCGCACGGCGCACAATCCGCCCGCGCCCGAGTTTCTCGATCTCTGCGACGAGATGGGGTTCGTCGTCTGGGATGAGGCCTTCGACAAGTGGGACGGCACGGCGGGACGCGCCGCCGACCAGCCGCTGGAGCAGTACATCTCCAGGAACCTCCGCCAATTCATCCGCCGCGACCGTAATCATCCATCGGTCGTCGTCTGGTCGATCGGCAACGAGATCCCTGCCGCCTCCGAGGCGTATCCCGATGGCGTCACCCGCGAGCGCTGCACGCTGTTCCGTCAGGTGTGCCTCGAATGCGACACAACACGGCCCGTCGGCATCGGCGCCTGGCAGGCCTCGACCGCCAGCTGCTTCGAGGATCTGGACGTGACCGGATGGAACTATGCGCGGCGCTACCTGGCGATCCGCAGAATGTATCCGAACAAGCCCATTATCTACACCGAATCCTGCTCCAGCTTCTCCTGTGCCCGCTTCCATCAGTTGCCGCCGCCGCGTGGACGCAAGGACTACGCGCTGGCCAGGCGACTGACGGACGGCTACGACCTCACTGCGGCCTGGTACAGCGACATTCCCGACGCCGAATTTCACCGCGTCGAAAAGGATGCCTATCTGGCCGGTGAATTTGTCTGGACGGGCATCGACTACCTCGGCGAGCCGTCACCCTACCAGACCAGCTTCAATGCCATGGAGAAATGGGGACTCGCGCCCTCGGCGTTGCACCGCAGCTCGCACTACGGAATCGTCGGCCTCGATGGTATCCCGAAGGATCGCTTCCATCTCTACCGCGCCTATTGGAACCCGTCGGCCGAGACGGCCCATCTCGTCCCGGATCACTGGAACTTCCCGGCCGGGCAGCGTCTCCCGGTCATGCTCTACACCAGCGGCGACGAGGCGGAGCTCTTGCTGAACGGGCGGTCGCTCGGACGTCAGCGGAAGGTCGCGGATATGACCGGCTATCCCTTGGATCATGACGCCGCCAGGGACAACGCAAACGCCGAATCCTGGGATAGGAATCCCTATTATGCCATTCTTCCCAAGTACCGGCTGATCTGGAACGAATTGGTTTTCGAGCCGGGTGAGCTGGTCGCCGTCTGCTATCGTAACCGACGCGAAATCGCCCGCGCATCGCTGAAGACCGCCGGCGCCCCGGCGAAGGTCAAGCTCGAGTGTGATCCGTATTCCACGCTCGACGCAGACGTCGTGTTCGTGCGTGTTTCGCTGACGGACGCCGCGGGAATCCGCATTCCCGATGCGCATACGCGGGTGGATTTCCTTCTGGAGGGAGCGGGCGAGATTGTCTCCGTCGGCAACGCGGATCCCGCCGGTCTCGCCTCCTTCAAGGATGTCGCGTCGCATCCGCTCTTCTTTGGCTATGCGGTCGCGGTCGTCCGGCGCAAGGGGCCGGGCGACATTCGACTCAAGGCTGCCGCGCGGGGGCTTCAACCCGCCAGGTTCGTCTTCTAACGTTCGTCGCAGGCGGCCTGTTGACGCTTATGAACCAGAAAGCCTCTGCTTCATGGCCTGTGAAGGTCATTCTCGATACGGACATGCTGACCGACTTCGACGATGTCGGCGCGCTCGCGTGTCTCCATGCGCTGGCCGACGCGGGTGAATGCGAGATTCTCGCGACGGTCAGTTCGACGAGCGGCAATGCGTCCGTGGGTGCGATTGAAATCATCAACCGCTACTGCGGGCGTTCCGACATTCCCGTGGGTAGTCCCAAGGGCATGGGTGTCATCGGTGGTGCCGCTACCGCGAAGGTCAAGGTCGATCCCACAACCCATCCCGGCCTGCACCCCGTCGAGGCCAACCACGACAAGTACCGCTGGCTGCTGGAGGACTATCCCGGCTGGTACAAGTATGCGGATGCGGACGATGCCCCGGACAACAACGACGTCTACCGTCGCGTGCTCGCGGCCCAGCCCGATCATAGTGTGGCTATCTGCTCGATCGGTTTCCTCACGAATATGCGGCGTCTGCTCGAGACCGGGCCGGACGCGCACTCCCCACTCGATGGCCGGGCGCTGGTGGCTAAGAAGGTTATCAAGTGGTATGCCATGGCCTGTTGGTATCCACGCGGCCGGGAGTACAACTCGGGCGGGGATTGGGAATCGTCGCAGATCGCATTGGAAAACTGGCCGACTCCAATCGTCTTCTCCGACTTTCAGTACGGGTGCGATATCTACACGGGCCGTGCCGTCGCCGAAATGGAAGGCCCGCGCAACCCGGTCAAGGATGTTTTCGCTGGCAATCTGCCGACGCGCGAAGCGGTGGCGCAGGATCCCGAGAAGTGGCGGCGGTGCCACTTCGGCATGCAGGGGCGCAGTTCATGGGATCAGACAACGGTGCTGGCGTGCGTTCGCGGCGAGGAGAGCTACTTTGGTGTCGAGCGCGGCACGTATCGGATGGTGGGGACGGATGGTGCGAACGAATGGACACCCTCCGCGGACGGACCGCATCGGCGCCTGGTCGAGAAGATGCCTAAGGCCGAGGTGGGGCGGTTGATCGACGACCTCATCTGTGCCTGTGTTGAGAAGGGCACACGGATAGCAGAGGAAGGCCCCATCCGCAATCCGCTCTTTGGCCGTCACCGCGCCGATCCGCAAATCCGTCTCTTGGGTGATACCTACTGGATCTTCCCGACGGGTACCTCGCAGGGGCAGGGGTTCGACGCCTATTCGTCGCAGGATCTCAAGACATGGATCTGCCATCCCGGCGCTCTGAAGGTGGAGGACATCTCATGGGCGCGTGCGTGCATGTGGGCTCCGGACGTGCAGGCGCACGACGGCATGTACTACTTCTTCTTCAGCGCCAACGACGCCTACCCCGTCGATCTCGAACATGGCGACCTGACTCCGCATAGCGAACCTGGCCCCCAGAAATACGGCGGCATCGGCGTGGCCGTGGCCGAGCGCCCGGAAGGTCCGTACCGCGACTTGATCGGCAAGCCGCTGATCGATCAGTTCTGGAACCGTGCCCAGCCGATCGACCAGTCTGTCTTCCAGTATGATGGCGGCTGGTACATGGTGTACGGCGGCTGGCGGCGCTGCAACCTCGTGCGTCTGTCGCCCGACTTCAAGAGCCTCCTGCCGCTCGACGACGGCGCCCTCTACCGCGAAGTGACGCCGCACGACTATGTCGAGGCGCCGGTCATGTTCGAGCGCCAGGGCGTCTGGTACTTCATGTACTCGGCGGGGAAATGGACGGACGGCAGCTACCGCGTGAACTACAGCGTCGGCAAGACGCCCTTCGGCCCCTTCACATTCAAAGGCACGGTGCTTGCTTCGCAGCCTCCGATCGCGACGGGCCCGGGGCATCACTCGGTTCTCAACCTTCCGGGAACCGACGAGTGGTACATCTGCTATCACCGGCGTCCGATTCCGAATCCGCGGGCACTCCGGGTGACGTGTCTGGATCGGATGCACTTCGATGGCAACGGCGACATCCTGCCGCTGGTCATGACGACGGGCTTCGAGTCCCGCTCCGAGGGCTCGGGAAGTCAGGGTTCGGGAAAACAGGGTTCAGGTAGGGCGACGGCGTCCCGCCTAGCCGTGCGCAGGGGGTAATCGGGAACTCATGAAATCAGGAAGGTAGACGCAAAGGGGGGGCGAGCGTCTGCTCGTCCTTATCTCAACGGCAGTACCGGCAGCCCCGGCAGTACCGGAATCGATGGGGAATCGAGGACGAGGACGAAGACGAAGTGGGTAGTCACTACCCACGTATACCCCATCTGAAACGGCACACTTACACGACCCGCTTAAACCGGTTACTTGGGCAGGGCGGATAGCCAGGCATCGATGTCCGCGAGGGTCTTGCCGCTGTTGAGGATGGCCTCCAGCGGGGCGCCGGCGAGGGCGTTGCGGATCGTCCGGCCGCCGACCGAGTCGGGATAGGCGTCGGCCAGGCGCCGGGCCTGCTCGCAGAGGGTCTTGATTTCCGGCAGCCGTTTCTTCAGTCGGATCGCCTCGGTGACGATGTGCAGGCGGTCGGATCCCTCGGTCATGCGGTTGTAGAGGCGCATGCCCTGGAGGACGGTATAGACATGCTTGATGGCGCCGTCGTGGCGGTAGAGTTCGGTCATCACGGCGTTGAAGTCCTTGACGAGCGCCTTGTCCGCGTTCGCGGGGAAGACGGCGGCCGGATCGAAGTGGCCGGCGCCTTCGTCATGGTCGTTGCGGTAGGCGTTGCGTTGTGCCCGGTCGCGGAAGTCCGGGATCGGCTGCGGCGCGCCTCCCTGGCGCGCGCTGCGGGCCGCGAGAATGCCGGCCAGCGTCACGTCCGAGGCGGCATAGATGTCCCACGGCCCCTTTTCGCCCGTCAGGATTTCGCGGGCGAAGTAGTAGAGTTCCCAGAAGTCGCCGCCGCCGTGGCCGGCGCGCTCGGCAAGCCGGCCGATTTCGGGCCATTCGGGGTCGATCCACGTTTTCAAGCCCGATCCGTCGGCACCTATGCAGAGGCGCAGCCGGTTGCCGTCCATCTTGTCGGCGCCGGCCTGGGTACCCCAGAGGCGGCCACCGGTATGGTTGTCCAGCGTCATGCCGCCCATCAGGTTGCGCATGACGCCGCCGTTGGACATGCGCACGAGCGACGCGGCGTTGCTAGTCTTGCAGCCCTCGGCCGCCAGCGTGCCGGGCATGATGACCGAATTGGGAAAGGCCTCGACCGCGACGGGGCGGAGCCCCGTGATCTGCATGAGCGGGCCGAGCGAGTGGGTGTTGTAGAAATGGATGTTGAGGGCGGCGCGCCAGTTGTGCACGACCCAGCCGGGCTCGACCAGCAGATCCCGCCCACCCACCGAGAAATTGTAGGCGTAGGAGAGTTGGCGGGCGCAGTGGACGTACTCGTACTCGCCGTAGATGAACTCGCCGAAGAACCCCTCGTCCCACAGCGACTTCAGGTACATGTTCGCCTTCGTGAACGGGTAGTTCTCAAGCAGGTGGTAGACCTTGCCCGACTGCTCGACGGCCTCGACGAGGGCCACACCCGCGGCCGGGCTTGTGAAGGAGGTGACCTCGCTCATCACATGCTTGCCGGCGGCAAGCGCCTTGATGGCGTGCCGCGCGTGGTCGGGGAAATAGGTCGCGATCAGCACGGCGTCGAAGTTGCGCGCGAGGAACACGTCCTCGTCGTCCGTGACGAACGCGTCCGGTACGTTACGTGCGAAGGCCTTGCGCATCTCCCCGTTGATGTCGCAGCCCGCGACGACATCGATGTTGAGATGCCGCGCGGAATGGATGAAGCTCTGGCCCCGTCCAAGGCCCCAGATGCCGAGACGGATGCGCTGGTCGGTGTTGAAGACGTTTTCCATGGTGGCCTTTCGAGTGGTGTCCTTAAACGTCCGCGAAGCGCGGCCCGAGAATGCGCCCGCCGTCGATCGTGTAGTCGACGCCGGTGATGAACGAGGCGTCGTCGGACGCAAGGAACACCAGCAGATCCGCGACTTCATGGCCCAGGCCGAAGCGTTCGACCCAGGTGGTCTTGGTTGGATTGGGGGCATCGCCGATCATGCCCGGCGACACGCAGTTGACGGTAATGCCTTGCTTGGCGAGCTCCATGGCCAGCGTCTTAGTGAAGATGATCACGCCGGCCTTGGCGGCGGCGTAGGCGCCGAAATAGGGCAGGCCGACCTCGCCGGCGATCGAGGAGAGGTTGATGATGCGTCCGTATCCGGCGGCCTGCATCCCCGGCAGAAAGGCCTTGGTGACACGGAAGGTGCCGGTCAGGTTCAAGTCGATGTGCATGTTCCAGAACGCTTCGCTCATTTCCGAAATAAGCTGCCGTTTCCAGACGCCGGCGTTGTTGATGAGGATGTCGGCCTTGCCGTAATCGGCCAGTACACTCCGGGCCATGGCGTTGACACTCTTCGTCGAGGTGACGTCGAGGGGGTAGGCGCGTGCCTGGCCGCCCCGCGCGCGGAGATCCGCGGCCAGTTCCTCGGCCTGGGCCACGTCGAGGTCGGCAATGGCCACGGCGACCCCGTGGTCGCAGAGTTTTTCACAAAGTGGGCGGCCGATACGGCCGGCGCCGCCAGTCACCACGGCAGAACGATTGACGAACTTCATGTGTGGTTCTCGGTTGGGGTGGTGGCTATTCCACGGCCTGGCGGGCGGCCGCGACTTGTCTGGCGAAGCGCGAGCCGCGCTCGAAGGCGTCGCGGGCGAAGGCGAGGCGGTTCTCATAGGGCTGCTTGACGCCGGGTTCGCCCCCCCCCTTCAGGAACGGGGTGTGGGTCATGGACAACTCGAAGCTGAGTTCGCGGAGCATCCGGATGCGGTTGGCGACGAGGTCAACGCCTTCCCGGCGGCGGTACTCGACCGTCGAGTGCCAGCACTTCTCGACGCCCTGCGAGCCGTGGATGTCCAGCAGCCGGAGAGGGTACTGCTTCAGCAGGCTCTTGGTATGGGCGAGTTCGTGCTTTCCGTAGTGAAAGTCATCGCACCAATGGTGGCACCAGTGGAGGCTGGCGAAACCTGCCTCGGCCAGGGCGCGGAGCGACAGGTCGGGGGCGCCGGTCGAGCCGGCGAAGTCAGTGGCAACGGCGATTTCCATGTCGGGGTTATGCCTTTGTGAGCGGTGCGGTGGATCGCCCATCAACCGCGTGTGCCCGTCGCCGCGCGGCACGCTGCCGCGCCCGGAACGAACGGGTGAACGATGGCATATTCCCCGCCCTTTGTCCACTGCCGACGACCGCTTTTCACTTGCCTGGTAAAGCCCCCCCCGTGCTACACTTCCGACGGTTGCCGCCCGCGTTCAAGGAACCTGTTCATGCAGACCCAATTCAAGACCTTCCACGTGATGCCGCTGCTCCGCGGCCACGAAACCGAACTCGCCGCCGACGCGGAACGCCTGCTCGATGCCGGTGTCTGCACGGATGTCGCCTGTATCATGACGCTGGTTCCCGAGGGGCAGCCGCCCGTAGACAAGGCCCGGATTCTGGGGGAGCGCTTCACCGCCTTCCGCGACGCCTTCAAGGGTGACCCCGCGCGCGTCGGCATTCTGGCGCAAGCCACCATCGGACACGGCTGGGCGCCCGATGAGCCGGCCGCGTTCCAGAAGATCACCCGTGCCGACGGCACGCCCGCCTACCAGATGTGCCCGCTGGATGCCGCCTTCCTGGACTACATCCGCGACGCATTCCGCCATCTGGCCGCCCTGCGGTCGGCGTTCTTTATGATCGACGACGACTTCCGCCTGCTGAACGGGCGCAACGGCTGCTACTGCCCGCTGCATCTGGCGGCGTTCGGACGCCGGATGAACCGGACGTTCACCCGTGAGGAACTGCTGAACACCTTGCGGCATGAAGAGTCCGCCGCGCAGGCCTACGACGCGCTGCTACTCGACTCCCTGATGCAACTGGCCGGCGTGATCCGCGACGCGATCGACGCGACCGCCCCGGGGACTCCCGGCAGCTTCTGCGCCTGCTACGGCGACACGCGCCATGCCAATCCGCTGGCGCGGAGGCTGGCCGGCGCGGGCCATCCCCGCATCGTCCGCATCAACAACGCGCGCTACCTGACCGCCGAAATGCGTTCGTTCCATCAGCGGATGTATCATGGGGCGGTGCAGATCGCGGGGCTCGAACCGGAGACGACCATCCTGGCTGAGACCGACACCTGTCCGCAGAACCGCTACAGCGCCGGCGCCAACTTGATGCATGCGCACTACACCGGCTCGATCCTCGAAGGCTGCCATGGCGCCAAGCACTGGATCACCCGCACGCGCACCCATCAGCCGGCCAGCGGCGCGGCCTACCGCGCGGTGCTCGCGAAGCACCACGGTTTCTACGAGACCCTGTTCCATGCCGTCCAAGCCAGCGCGCCGGCGGGATACGCCGCAGCGGTCTTGCCCTTCGCGCCGCCGTTCAACCCGCCGCCGGACCGTTTCGGCGCGTGCGGTTCGTCCAAGACCTGGGGCGCGGTGCTGGGTGTGCTCGGTCTGCCATGCAACTACGCCCGGATGCCCGATCTGCCCGCGCTGCTCACGGGGGAGGACGTGGATCAGTTTCCCGACGCGGATGTGCGCCGGCTGCTCGGCAACGGCCTGCTGTTGGAGGGGATTGCGGCCGAGAAGCTCTGCCGGCGTGGATTCGGCGCCGCGTTGGGCGTGCGCGCCGGGGCCTGGGACGGCCCAGCCGTGTCGGGCGAACGCTGGGGGGAAATTCTCCTGGGAGCGACCGGACAGTACACGCGCCTGGTGCCGGATCATCCGCGGACACAGATCCACTCGGTGCTCGTGCATCGCCAGTCGGGAGCGAGCGAATCCTTCACGGAGGTCGGGCCGGCCGTGACCTTGTTCGAGGGCGCCCCGGGCGCCCGTGTGGCCGTGTGCGCGGCCGGTCTCGGCTCGCAGCAGAATCTGACCGCCTTCGGCTTCTACGACGAGGACCGCAAGCGCGAGCTCGTCGAGCTGCTGGGGTGGGTGTGCGGCCGGCCCGTTGACTTCTACTACCCCGGCGACGCCGAGGTCTACCTCAAGCTGCGGCGTTTCGGTGACGGACGTTACCTGCTGGCGCTCTTCAATCTCGGGCATGATCCGCTGGATGTCGTTCCACTCGCCGCGGCGCACCGCGTGTCCGCGGCCCATATGCTGACCCCGGCCGGCGCCTGGCGCCGGGTTGCCTTCGCCGGGGGCTGCCTCCAGACGTCGCTGCTCCCGGCCGAGCCGAAGGTGTTTCGCGTGGCCGTGGCGGGAGCGGAGAAGCCGACATGAACAGCCGCCTCAGGCGTCTCGGCGAGGGCATGGTTCGGTGCGGCGCGGCGCGTCTGTCCCTTACGCCCCGGGAGGCGCGTGCCACGAAAGACGAGGGTTCTTCGCGATGAATACCCCGGCGCTGCTGCGGCTCGGGAACCAGATGCTGGCGTCCCACAACCAGGCCTGCTTCATCGAGCGCGAGAGCCTGCTGCGCGCGCATGCGGGCGAGACCGCCGCGTGTCCGACGGAGACCCGCTACCTGCCATCATGAAGACCTTCGCCACCCACCTGCCAGCGGCCGCCAAGTTGGACGATGGCCAACGCCGCCGCGGGCGTCTCTACGCCTACGCCTCGACCTGGTTCGGCTGCTACGCCGAGGTCATGGTCGATTCCAGCGCGATCATCATCCTCTACCTCACGCTCCTGCACAGCAGCGCCACGCTGACGATGCTGTCGACCGCGTTTCCCGCGCTGGCCGCGATCCTGCTGACCATTCCCGGCGCGGCCATCGCCAGCCGCATCGGGCTGCGGCGGACGTATGCCGCCTCCTGCTACATCGGCTGTGCCGGCATGCTGCTGATGGCGGCCGCGCCGGTGCTCGACGCCCCGCGCGACACGTACGCTGTGCTGCTCGGCTGCCTGGTCTACAGCTTGTCTCGTCCGCTCTACGGCGTCACCTGGTACCCGATGCTCGATAACGTCCTGCTCCCGTCCGAGCGCGGTTCGTTCTTCGGCACCATGCGCTTTTCGTACCTCGCACTGACGGCGTCGAGTTTCTTCCTCGTCAGCCTGGCGATGGGGAATGACCCGCCGGTCTGGGCGCTGCAACTGGTGGTGGGCGTGGTCGGCGTGCTGCTGATCGGACGCAAATACTGCCTCGACCGGATGCCGGTGGAGCCGTGCAGGCGGAGCCGCTACGACCTGCGGCTGACGCTGGCCATCGCGATCCGGAACCGTCCCCTCGTCGGCTGGGCGGTCTATACCTGTTGTCTCTCGCTGGCGTCGAGCGCGCTGCTGCCGCTGGCCATCATCTACCTCAAGCGCGAGGTGTTGGCGGAAGCCAAGGTGGTGCAGTGGATCTCGGTCATCTACATGGTCGGGTTGATCATTAGCCACTACATTTCAGCACGCCTGCTGCGCGGGTTCGGCGTGCGCAGGCTCCAGCCCGCCGGGCATCTGTGCTTCATCGCGTGCGCGGCGGGGCTCGCCCTCCTCGACGCGGGGAGTCCGGGATTCTTCTGGTTGGTCGGCGGGATCGTCTTCCTGATGGGCTTCGCGGCGGCGAGCGGCCTCAACTGCTACTCCCTGGAACTGATGGCGCTGGCCCGTCCCGACAACCGGACGATGGCCGCAGCCTTCCTGGCGACCTACAGCGCGATCGGCGGCGCCAGCAGCCGCTTCCTCACGTCGTTCATCCTGGGCGCCGGTCTGCTGGCTCCGCGCTGGACACGCGGGGGGATCACCTTCTGCAGCTACCAGACGCTGTTCCTGT
>CAZYRQ010000007.1:0-22218 GCA_964649455.1 uncultured Lentisphaerales bacterium | reverse complement strand
TACAACGCCCACCTCGCCGCCTACCCGGCGGTCGACTGGGAGGCCCTCGCGCGGCACGTCATCGAGGGACGCTTCGGCCTGCGCCAGAACCCCCTGACCACGCAGATCGAGTCGCACGACGGCATGGCCGAGATCTTCGACGCGCTGAGCCGGTGGAATACGGTCCTGCTCGCGCTCGACCGCGACATCTGGAGCTACATCTCGGACGGCTACCTCGGCCAGAGACCGGTCGCGGGCGAGGTTGGTTCCTCGACCATGCCCCACAAGATCAACCCGATCGACTTCGAGAACAGCGAGGGCAACCTCGGCCTGGCCAACGCCCTGCTCGGCCACCTCGCGCGCAAGCTGCCCGTCTCCCGCCTGCAGCGCGACCTCACCGACTCGACGGTCATCCGCAGCGTCGGCACCGCCTTCGGCCACTCGCTCCTCGCCGTGCTCGCCACGCGCAGGGGTCTCGGCAAGATCCGCGTCAACCCCGGTCGCCTCGCCGCCGATCTCGACCCGGCCTGGGAGCTCCTGGCCGAGCCGATCCAGACCGTCATGCGCAAGGCGGGCCTGCCCAATCCCTACGAACGGCTGAAGGAATTGACCCGCGGACAGGCCATCGACGCCGACGCGATCCGGACCTTCATCCGCACGCTCGACCTTCCCCCCGCCGACCAGGCGCGCCTGCTCGCGCTGACCCCGGCAGGCTACATTGGCCTGGCACCGCAGCTCGCGCGGCGGGTGCGGGCCTGAACATGCAGAAAGGCGTTTTACCCATGATGCAGCCCCAGGAAATCCTCCACGAACTCGAGACCACCGGCGCCCTGCTGAACGGCCATTTCGAACTGCGCTCGAAGCTCCACAGCGACCGCTTCTTCCAGTGCGCGCTCCTGCAGCGCCACCCGCGCGTCTTCGCGCGCCTCTGCGCCGCGCTGGCCGCGCAGGTCGAGGCCGCCGCCACCGGACGGCTCGACTGCGTCATCGCCCCGGCCCTCGGGGGCATCGTCGCCGGCCACGAGCTGGCCCGCGCGCTCGACCTGCGCTCGGTCTTCGCCGAGAAAGTGGACGGGCGGCTGGCCATGCGGCGCTTCGCGATCGAGCCCGGCGCCCGCTACCTCGTCGCCGAGGATGTCGTGACCCGCGGCGGACGCGTCCAGGAGACGATCGACCTCGTCCGCCAGGGCGGCGGCGAGGCCGTCGCCGTCGCGGTGCTGGTCGACCGCAGCGCCGGCCAGGCCGACTTCGGCGTGCCGCTCGTCAGCCTGCTGGAGATGGCGCCGCAGGTCTGGGAGCCGTCGGTCTGTCCGCTCTGCCAGGCGGGCCGTCCCTTTGTCCATCCGGGATCATGACCCCGCACCGCGCAGGCTTCTCGCTGATCGAGGCGCTGCTGGCCTGCGCCCTGCTGGCCCTCGTGCTGGCGCCGGTGCTGGGCGCCTTCCGCGCCCATCTCGCGGCGGCCAACCGGATGCAGGCGCGGCTGCGCCTCGAGCGCGCCTGGCGCGAGCGGCTCGACGCGGCCGAGGCGCGCGTGCGCGCCGGCATCACCGATCCCCTGCCCTCCGGCCGCCAGCCCGGCGGCCTCGTCTTCCGCGAGACGGCGCCGGAGGCCGTGCCCTGCGGCCCCGGCCACATCTGGCGCCTCGCCATCGAGGTCGCCGATCCCTCCGCGTCGCTCACCGTTGCGGGCGAACGGTTTCTGATTCTGGTGCCGCGGGACGCGCCCGCCGGGGAGGCGCTGTGAGTTGCCGTACCCGGCGGCGGGCCGGTTTCTCGCTGATCGAAATCCTCGTCGCGACATCCCTCCTGCTGGTCATCGGCGGCGCCGCGGCCACACTGCTGATGCAGGCCTTCGCCCTCTGGGAACACGGTGTCGCGCGCACACGCCGCCTCGCGGCGACCGACGCCTTCCTCACCGCGTTCGCGCGCGATTTCGCCGCGGCCCAGCGCAGCCTCGGATTCACCGGCGATGTCGCCCGCTGCCAGTTCTGGACGCTCGAGGTGCCCGCAGAGCGGCCGCCGCGGCTCGCCAGGGTCGAGTATGCCCTCACACCGGAGGCCATCCTGCGCCGCGCGGACGGCGACGGCGCGGAAGAGCCGCGCGAGACGCGCTTCGCCCCCGTGGAGCCGGCGGAACTTGCTTATGCGCTGCCTGCGGCCGACGGCGACGCCTGGGCGGCGGAATGGGCCGTGGCGACCAACGCTCCGCTCCGTGTGCGGTTGCAGCCACTTCCGGGGCCGGGATCGGAACGCGTCTACTGGCCGAGCGTGCTGAAGAGGGCCACGCCATGAGCCGCCGTCCGGTCTGTTGCGCGCCGCGCTGCGGCACCAGCGGCAGTCTGCTGCTGATGATGCTCGTGGCCGTCTCCGTGGTCACCCTGCTGGCCCTCGCGCTGGGCGGCTGGATCCGCGCGCAGGCCGCGGCGCTCGAAGCCAACCGCTACCGCCGCGAAGTCCGCGACGGCACACGCCAGGCGGCCCTGCGGTGGCTGGCCGAGCACGTCCTGCCCGACACCAACGGCTGGGACGCAATCTCCGAGCCGTGGGCCGCCGCACCGTGGGAGCGCCGCGAAGGGGGATGGGTGCTGCGCGTCTCGGGAGACGGCTGGCGCGACGAGCCCGGCGCCACGGCGTCCCCGGTCGACGAGAGCGGCAAGATACCGCTCAACCACGCGCCTGTGCCGCTGCTGGCCGCCCTGCTCCGCGAGGCGGGCAACCTGCCTGCGGATCTGGCCGCGGATCAGGCCCGGCGCATCGTCGACTGGCGCGATGAGGATACGCGCGCCAACGGGAACAGCACGCTGGAGGAGTCCGCAGCCTACGGAACACGCGAAGCGCCGTGGCAAGCCCCCAATCGTTCCTTCGTCTGCGTCGAGGAACTCACGCGCGTGCCAGGCCTGTCGCCTGCGGCGCGCGACGCCCTGACGCCCCTGGTGACGGTCGAGGGCCCGGGCCGGCTCAACCTCAATTCGGCCTCCGAAACCACCCTGCAGACGGCCCTGCCGACGCTGGGCGGCGGCGATACCAGCGCCGCGCTGCGCCTCTTGGAACGCATACTGGCCTTCCGGCGCGCCGGCCACGGATTCACGCAGGCAACGGCCATGGCGATCACTCGCGATCTGGGCGGTCTGCCGGCCGACGAAGCCGCGCTGCTCGGCCGAATCGAGGCCTATATCACGGTCACGTCAACAACGGTCAGCGGCGTGGCCGAGGCGACACCCGCCGCGGCCTGGGCCGCCGGCCGGCGCGGCGGCCGCGCCTACTTCACTTGGCACCGCGAGCGCCACGCGTTCACCCGCTGGGCGGAGGAGTAGCGGGGATCCGCGAATGCACAAATGGACGCGAATGCTCGATCTGCGCACGACCGCCGACGCCCCGCTCCGCGACCGCCTCCTCGCCCTCGACGCCGAAATCGCCGACCGCGACGCGACCATCGCCGACCGCGAGTCCGCCCTCAACGCGATCATCTACCGCCTCTACGGGCTCACGCGGGAAGCGATCGCGATGGTGGAGGGAGGGTGCTGGTGCGTGTGAAAGAGCAGATGGAGAAGCCCGTCGGCGTGCCGCTCCGCGCCTTCAAGTCGCAGGTCACCTCCGCCTTGCACAAGCGCTACGGCAATCCTGCCCTGAACATCTGGACACCCGGATACCACGACTTCCTCCTCGACAAGCCGGAACTCCACGCGCGCGATGTGCCTGGACATGAACCGCTGGGGCTCGCACCTCGCCGCGCCAGCAGCCCTACCGCGTCCTGCTGGCCCTTGACAAACGGATCCAGTGGGATGCCGAGTACCAATCCATGAACAACGTAGGACGCAACGATCCCTGCCCCTGCGGCAGCGGTAAGAAATACAAGAAGTGCTGCCTGGGCAAAGATGAGCCCGTCATGAAAACGCAAGCTCCCGCGGGGCCAGCCGACGACGACAGCGAAAGCGAATCTTACGAGGGCGAGTCCGACGTCTGGGACGGCCGGTGGGAACACGAATCCGACACGCCGGAAGATCCCGTGTCGGAACCTGAGGTCAAGGACGTAGGCCCGGTGTTCCCAGATCCGCCGGAGGAGGCGCTTCCTCCGCTGTCACCCGATCAGGAGCGCCTCGTGGATGAGTGGTGGAAGTTGGAGAAGCCGCTATTCAGGAAGCGGGACGCGGAGGCACTGCTGCGTCATCTCAACGGCTTCTGGGAACTGCACCCCGATCTGATTCCGTATCTGGAACTCGAAATGGAGTTCTTGTTCGAACTGGGCGCTGATCTTGGACATCAAAGGGAATGGCCGCGTTTCGCGGAACTGCTCTGGCGGTTGCGCGGAGAACACCCCGTCGCGTATCTGCGCAGTTATGGTTATTTCGACCGCTACCTGATCATTGAGGCATTGGTTCAAGGGCGCACCGAAGAACTCCCGCGCCTCTTCGACTTCTTTCATCGCTACCCCACCGGCGACGACGACAACGCTGATCGCATCATTAATCTGCTGGCCTGGGCGGGTGCGGAGGCGGCACTGCTTGAATTCGTGAAGCCGATCCGCCAGGAGCCACACGGCCCCGGTCTCTCCTTGTCGCCAAGCTGGCTCCTTTTCGGCCTCAAGATCCCGCATCTCGCCGCAGCCACGGATCCCGCTGTTGCCACCGAACTCGTCTCCAAAGAGGCGCAAAACCTCAAGGTGCGGCAGTTGGCGAATCTGCGAACCGAGTGGGTGCGTCAGACGTTTGAGTTCGCCCAGCATACTTTCAAGCTGCCGGACTACGATGTCTGCCGGACGCGCGAGGCCGTGCAAGCCTACTTTGACGACGTGACGTGGAACTTCACGAGTTTTCTCCACAAAGCCAAGGGACAGCCCTGGACTAGGGCATATTTCCTGGCCGACCGCTTGCGGGACTACTGGGTGCGGCGGGCGGAAGACGCCCGGCCCAGGACACCGTTTGGCCTCGACCTCGGGAGGTACGAAGCCTTCCTATGCAGGACGTGCAGATCCTTCTTCAACAACGACGGTGTGCTTGCCGCTTCGGGAATCGAGGCCATGGCCCGCTTCGCCGACTACCTGCTGGTCTGCGGAGCCATTGGGGAACCGAACTGGGCGCAACTACGGGACGGATGCATCGACCTTTATAGGAAGGCACTGAAGACCTACGAAGAGACCGATCCCGTGCCCAGACTGATGCCCAAGCTACCGCTGGAGTGAGAGGAGGGCTGGCGGTACAGTCCCCGCATGCGGCTCGCGAGGACGCTCGCCATCCAGCCGTGTTGGCGGATGCCTTCGCCCCACTTTCATTCGTCCATTCGCGGTTTCCACCTTCGGGATCTCGCGCCTGAGCGGGCGCTTTCGCCGCGGCTCTTTTCGACAAAGCTCGCGACAAAACTCGCGACAAAAGTGTTGACACCCTGAACCCTGCAGCCGGCCGCCAGGTGCGGCTGGCCCCTGAACCCTGCCCCCGCAAGCGGTGGCCTCAGGCCCACGTGCCGCTGGCGAAGCCGACGTATTCGTCGAAGAACCACTCGGCATTCTTGTCCATCAGCACCGTCAGATTCGGACCGTCGAACACGAAGTTCATCTTCAGCGTGCCCAGGTAGGCGTCCGTCGCGTAGCAGACGACCACCAGCGAATCGTCCAGCGCCCAGCCGGCGGAGGTATGGCAGCGGTAGCCTTGACCATAGGGTGTGCCGATGCGTACGCCGAAATAGTGTGTCTCGGGAAAGCGCTGCTCGTGGTGCGTACCGAAGCCGAAGCTCAGCTCATGCCGACCCGTAGCATTCTCGTAGATGAACTTGCCGACACGCCCCTCGAAGTCGAAGCGCATCGTCCGGATCCCCATCGGATTCTCCGCCATGACATAGGTGCGGCCATGGACTCGGGCGGCGGTCGAGGATTCGGCCGCGCCCGGTACCGTCAGCAGGGCCTGTACCGCCAAGCGCGACTGCAGTGCCGCGTGCGCCGCAGGATTCGGCGGCAGTGAGGTCTGTCGCTGGAGATGCGGCAAGACCTCCTCCCAGAGGGCGTCGTAGATCACGGCGCAACCGGAGGGGATCGCCTGTGTGTCGCCGAGCGTGACCAGGACGAAGTCGTGATCCGGGAGGCAGACGGCGAGTTGGCTGCCCATGCCGCGGCAGGCGAAACCGTTGTGGCGCGTGCGCCAGAACTGGTAGCCGTAGCCGAACTGGTGCTCGGCATCGCTGTTCGCCACTGCGCTGTCGATCTGGCGCGAGGTAGCGGCCGCCATGTAGGACTCGGGCACGATCTGGGCGTCACCCACGCGGCCGCGGTTCAGGCAGCAGAGGGCGAACTTCGCCAGGTCGCGCGCGGTGAAGAGCACGCCGGAACCGCCCCAGGCGTGCCCGCAGGGCGTCTCGACACACCAGGCCTCGGGGGAGATGCCGAGCGGATCGAGCAGACGCGGGCGCAGGTAGTCCAGGAACTCCTTGCCGGTGACGCGCTGGACGAGGATGGAGAGCATCACCGTGGCGGTGGTGTCGTAGCTGAAGATCCGGCCGGCCCGATGCGTGGGCGGCGTCCGGAAATAGGTGTCGGCCCAGTCCGGATCGTCGCGCGTGTAGGTGCAGTGGCCGTACTTGTGGGGCGTGGCCATCAGCAGCAGGTCGCGGATCGTGGTTTGCGCCACGAAGGGATGCAGCTTCTCCGCCGCGCGTTCGGGAAAGTACTTCACGATGGGATCTTCGAGCCGCACCCGTCCCTCGCCCACGAGCAGACCCACCGCCACGGACACCACGCTCTTGCTGGTGGAGTAGAGCCGGTGGAGGGTGCGCTCTTCGAAGGGTCGCCAGTAGGCCTCGACAGCCAGCGCGCCGCGGCGGAGCATCAGCACGCTGTGCATGCAGAGGCGCTTGGCCTCCAGTCGCGCCAGGAAGCGCGCCACGGCCTCGGACGGGATTCCGGCGCCCTCGGGCGTCGTGACTGGCAGGGGATGGGACTCGGCCCCCGTCGTTTGCAGGATCATCGGCCGGTGCGGCTTCGCCGCTGGGTTCATACTCGTTCTCCTTCTGCTTCTCCGAAAACAATCGCCTCGAACACGGTGAACGAGGCGCCGGACTTCCAGTCGTCGGGACCCAGCCCGGCCTTGAGGGCGAGGTGCGTCAGGGTCTGCTCCAGAGTCCATCCCTGTTCCGGCGCCACCTGCGGCAGGAAGACCGCCGCGCGGCCGCGCTTGGTCAACGTCATGCCGTGCCGGCCGATCTCGATCTCGCGCCAGGTACCGACGGCCCGCTCGGGCGTCAGCACCGAGATCTCAAGCGTGACCGCATCATACTCCTCCGCCCGCAGGGGCGGAAAGCGCGGATCGGCGAAGGCCGACTGCACCGCAAGCGCCGTCACCGCCTGGTAGAGCGGACGGCGCGCCGCGATCTCGCCAATGCAGCCCCGCAGCTCGTGGTTGCGCTTGAGCTTGAGCGTGACAAAGCAGCCCGCCGGGCGCGCCAGGCTCTCCGTCGCCTCCGGCGCGAAGACGTCGGCCGACAGGGGTTTGCGCGTGTCGAGCACGTGGCGGATCGCCTTTCGCGCCATCTGCAGCAGGGCGCGCTTCTCGCCGGGCGTCAGGTAATCGCCGTCCGCCGCATCGGCCAGTACCGTCGGCGAGGACGGCCAGTCGGCCCATCCCGCCAAGCTGAGATAGCAGACGAAACGCGACGCGTCGCCCGATGAGTCGGACGATGTCGCGTAGTGGAGCCGCTCGATCCGCGTGTGCGGCGGCAGCAGTTGGAGCATGAGGGCGATCAGGTGGTGGCCGCAGATCGTTACCTTCTCGCGCCGGATGTAGTCCAGAAACCCATCCAGATCCTGGTTGCGGATCAGGGCGTAGGCCCCCATGTCGACCTGCTTCACCCGGACAAGGGCCTCGCTGCCGAAGGGCGCGTAGCCGAAGTCCTCGCCATAATGCGTGAAGTCGGAGCTGACGACCAGCAGCGTGTGCGGATCCAGGATCCGCTGAAGGGCGGCGGCGGCCCGCGCGCGCGTCTCGCGGTTCAGCTCGCCGACGATCAGAGGCACGAGCTTGAAATGCTTGAGCGCGACCTGCAGCAGCGGGTACTGGATCTGCGTGCTGTGCTCGGCGACATGCACGGCGTTGCTGCAGACCACCGGCAGGGCCCGCGACAGGGTTTCGAGCGCCCCGCGGTCGATGGGCACCGGCCCCAGCGGCGTGCCGACGGCCTCGGACTCGGGGGCCACCAGCTCGTTCCGCAGCCAGGCGCGGTGGCTCGGGGCCAGCAGCACGACGCGCGTGAAGGGGGCGTCCAGGATCCGCCTGAGGCCGTGGGCGGCGGTCGGCAGCGAGTAGGCGTAGCCGGCATGCGGCAGCACGAGCACATTGGGCGGCGGCCCTTCGGGGGCGCCGGTCACGCGCGCCAGAGCCTCCGTGATGGCGCCGCGTAACGCCGCTACATCTCCCGGATACCAGGAACCGGCAATCGTGCTGTCGAGAACACGCCCAGGCACCGCCGACCGGGGATCCCTGTTCATGGCTGCATGTCCCATTTGATCATCGGCTTCCAGCGTACCGCTTTCCGCGCCGCCTGACAAGGGCCGGGGTGATCGGCCAGGTAATCTGGCAAGCAATCGGCTAGCCACAGATGTACACGGAGGGCGCATGGAGCAGCGGGCGGCAGTTTCAGGCCAGAGAACTGTATTAACCGGGGTCGGAATCGGTATCGGAGTCGGGTTCGTCACCCCACACTGCGGCTCCGCCCCATCTCAATCATACGACTGGCCTCGCGCCATCGGCTCGCGAGGACGCTCGTCCTCCAGATGGGTAATCACCAGCCGTTTGTTGTCTCGCATGGAGGGCGAGCGTCCCCGCGAGCCGCAACAGCAGGGGGGCGGATGAGGCGCGGTTCAACTCCTGCCAACCCCCTTCAACGACCATCAACCCCAGGGGAGCCCCTACCCTGCAAATCCTGTGATCCTGTCAAGAGCGTCTCGCTGCAAGGCCGCTCCTGATAGAGCCGCAACGCACTCCCGAACTTCAGAAATCCCGAACTCCCGAACGCTAGAACTCACCGGCTCCCTGGCTGATACTCCCGTCAGGGCGGCGCGCGCGGTACTCCGCCTCGCGGGCGAGGCAGACGTCGACCAGCGCGCGGACTTCGTCGAGCGTCCGGAGCCGGCAGAGCTGGCCGCGCGCCCAGGCGACGCCCCTGAGTCCGCTCAGGTAGCGGAAGAAGTGGCAGCGGAAGCCGATCACCGCGGCCGCTTCGGGATCGAGCGTGTCTGCGGGCAGCGGATACTTGCGCGCCATCACCTTCAGCCGCTCGACTTCGTCCGCCAGATGCCCGAAGAGCACGGAGCGAAGCTCGTCCAGATCCGGACGGCCGGCCAACCCGGGAGCGCCGGGATCCGCCAGCCCCGCCGCCACGTCCCGGAAGATCCAGGGGCGGCCGATGGCGGCCTTGCCGATCATCAGGGCCGCGACACCGGTTTCGGAGAGGAAGCGCCGGGCGGAGGCGGCGTCGGTGATTCCGCCGTTGCCGATGACGGGGATGCGCGCGCGCGCGCGCACGTCTGCCACGAGGGCGAGGTCGACCGCGCCGGTGTGTCCCTGCGAGGTGAAGCGTCCGTGGAGGGCGAGGGCCGCCGCGCCGCCGTCCTCGACCGCCCGGAGGAAATCGAAGATGGCGACCTGCCGCGCGTGGGGACCAAGGCGCGTCTTGATGGTCACAGGCAGGTCGCAGGCGCCGCGGACGGCCGCCACGATGCGTCCGGCGAGCGCCGGCTGGCGCAGCAGCATGGCGCCGGCTCCGCCGCGGGTGATGCGCGGCACGGGGCAGCCGGCGTTGATGTCGATGGCGCAGAAGCGATTGGTGGCCGCGATCTGCCGGGCGGCTTCGGCGAAGCTGGCCGGGTCGGCGCCGTAGAGGTGCGCCACGACCGGCCCCTCGTCCGCGAAGGTCTCCAGAAGCTGCCACGTCTGGTTTGATTCGTGGACGAGCCCCGTGGCGTTGACCATTTCCGTGTAGGTCAGCCGGGCGCCGAAGCGGTAGGCGAGGCGGCGGGTGGGTGCGTTGGTGAAGCCGGCCATCGGCGCCAGCAGCACGGGCGACGCGCCGTCAAAGGCGGGCTGGAGCAGTGCGGCGAAATGCGCATGTGGCGATAGGGATGCACTCGTCATGATGCTCGCTCAGCGGATGCGGACGACACGGAGGTCGTCCCTCCAGCCCCAATGACCCCGGGTTGCGACAGAACTGGAGGGTCGGGCTCCGTCCCGACCGGTGCGTGGGGGGCTACAAGTGCCTTGCCTTACGCCGGTTACCCGGGCCTGAAGGCCCTCGCAGGCTTTTGGCTGAAGCCGGAACTCCGACGGGGAGGCCTGTGCTGGTGAACCGTCGCGTCGGAGTACCGCCTTTAGGCGGAAGTCGTTCAGGGGCTTTAGCCCCGTCTCTCGCCTGATGCAGTCCAATGTGCCATTTCGCCCACGCTGCATGCGCCGATTCTCGCACGCTCCAGAAACTGACTCCTTACCGCAGTAGCGGCGCCGCGCCTCACCGGCGCCATTCATCGAGCTGCTCCGCCAAGGGCGCGGTCACGATCTCGTAGAGGCGCCAGTCGCCCCAGTCGCCGGCGAAGAGGGCGCGGGCCATGCCGTGGGAGTAGATGTCGCCGAAGCGCCAGACGGTGCATTCCAGCGCCGCCTCGGCCGCGGGCCGCGGCACCAGCAGGAAGAGGTTCTGGCGGCGGTAGCGCTCGCGCAGGGCGCCGACATGCAGATCCAGGCAGGCGACAAAGCGTTCCCGCTGCTCGCTTTCGAGCAGGCCCAGTCCGCGGTAGCTGCAGATGAAGATGCGGCCGTAGGGCGTGCGCGACATGACATCGCGCTCGATGGCGTCGAGCACGGTGCGCTGGGCTTGGCGGTCCTGCGTGCCCTGCCGGCCGGCACCCGGCAGCGGGTCGCGCGCCCAGGCCGCCAGCAGCACCCCCGCGCAGAGGGCCGCCCCGTAGCGGGCGAGCGTCGGGTGCCGCGCGCGGAAGGCCTGCAGGGAGGCGATCAGCGTCAGCAGGGCGACCAGGGCCAGCAGCGTCGAGGCGGTGCCGGTGGCCCAGGCGAGTTCGAGTCCGTGCAGGGCGAGGCTCCAGGCGCCGAGGGCCACGCCGGCCAGGCCGAGGAGGGCGGCGCGCAGGGCGCGGTGGCCGGCGGCCAGCACGCCCAGCAGCCCGCAGCAGGCGAGGGCGGCCAAGTGGTGGAGCGGGAGGGCCTCCGCGGGCCACCCGTGCCAGCGCACCAGGCCGTGGATCAGGAAGCGCCAGGCGTAGACGGCATCGGAGAGGATGAGGCGGCTCATCAGCGCCCAGATGCCCATGGCATAGAGGGCCGGGAGGAGGCCGAGGATCAGGAGTCCCTGGAAGCGAGGACGCATGGCGGGATCCAGCAGCGCGACGACCGGCAGCAGGAGCGCGAGCAGCAGGGTCAGTCCCGCGAGCGGGGCGCCACAGAGCGCCAGCGCGGCCAGCGCGAAAGCGAACTTGACGAGGTCGGCCAGCCGACGGGTCTCGCACCAGTCGGCGAACTTGAGCAGGGCGACGGTGGCCGCGGCGAGGGTGACGGTCGGCTGAGGCTGTACCGCGAGTTCCGGATGGCGGGCCATCAACAGGAGGCAGGCGAGCCAGCAGCCGCGGCCGGTCCAGGGCGGGAAGAGGCGGCGGCAGAAGCGCAGCAGCACCCAGAAGAGGTAGGCGAGGGCGGCCAGCACCGTCACGCGCGAGACGAGCGGAATCGCGGCGCCGCGGGGCAGGAGCGCGGCGGCGGGGAGGCCGGCGAGAGTGGGCAGGGGCGCGTGCCAGAGGCTGCCGACCAGCGCCTGGCGGCCTTCGGTGGTGCCGGCGACCAGTTCGCGGCAGATGCCCTCGTAGGTCCAGGTCTGGACGGGAATGGCCGCGCCGTCCGGCGAGAGCAGCCCGGTGAAGAGGAGGGCTGCGAGCAGGGCGGGAATCCATTCCGCAAGCTTATTTCGAAGATAGGCCATGCCGGGTCTTTTCCCAGTGGAAGGGATTGGAGAAGAACTGCAGGAAGGCGCGCCAGCCGCTGATGCTCATCATGGCCCAGTAGAACGGGGTCAGCAGGTTGGCCCACATGAGACCGTCGTAGCGCCGGCGGTAGCAGCCGAGGAGGTTGATGTAGACGAAGATGAAGTTGCCGGCGAAGAGGCAGAAGGCGCTCATGGCGAAGACCCAGCCGGGGAAGAGGGCCTCGACCCCCGCCGGACGGAACACGAACCAGACCAGGGCCATGATCCAGAAGACGGGGTTGATCAGCGCCGAGAAGATCGAGCCGCCGATCAGCAGGTTGAAGTGCAGGAAGTTGCGCCAGCCGAGTTCGCGCAGCAGCACGAGCGGCCGGCGCATGTGGACGAGGTAGGTCTGGATGTAGCCCTTCTGCCAGCGCGTGCGCTGCCGGATCCAGAAGTGCGGATCGCAGCAGGCCTCCTCCCAGGTGGTGGTCGCGACCATGCGCGTCTCGTAGCCGGCGCGGGCCAGCCGCACGCCGAGGTCGCAGTCCTCGGTCACGTTGTAGGCATCCCACCCGAGCAGATCCTGAAGCACCTGCGTGTTGAAGTGGTTGGAGGTGCCGCCCAGCGGGATCACCGTGCGGAGGGCCGCCAGGCCGGGCAGGCAGAGGTCGAACCAGGCCGAATACTCCGCCGCGAACCAGCGCGTGAGCAGGTTGAAGCGCGGATTGTAGTAGTTCAGGCAGGACTGGATGCAGACGACGTTGGCGGGCGAACGCTCGAACGCCAGAACCGCCTTCTTGATCTGGTCGGGCTCGGGCCGGTCCTCGGCGTCGTAGATGACCAGGTACTGTCCGCGCGCGAGCACCAGGCCGATATTGCAGGCTTTGGGCTTGGTACGGGGAAAAGAGGGCGGAATCTCCGTGATGCGGAACTGTGGCGGGAGCTGCTGCGCGCGCGCGGCCGCCAGCGTCTGGGCGTCGTCGGCCTCCAGCAGCAACTGGATGTCGAGCCGATCCGGCGGATAATCGAGGGCCTTGAGCCCCGCAACCATCTGCGGGATGGTCTCGGGCTCCTTATACATGGGAACCAGGATCGAGTAGACCGGCCACGTGCGCGGTTCCTCGGCGTCGATTTTGGCTCGTGTGAAGCGGAAGAAGGCGCTGGGGTGCGCGGCGGCGCGCACCAGGCCGATCTTGTAGAGGGTCGCCGCCAGGTAGAAGAGCGTGCTGAGCAGCACCAGCAGGCGCCCAGTCGCAAGCGGCGCGGCCAGCAGGCCGAGAGCGACGGCAGCCGCCAGCAGCAGGGCGGTGTTGCGCTGACTCCGCGTCACGGGCTCCTTCGCGCTCCATTCGGGATGCGCAAGGGCCAGCGCGAGGGGGTCGCACGGGACGGGCGGCGATTGTTCGTCGGTAGTCTTCACGGCAGGCGGAGGTTAGTCTTCGACACACAAGCAGAGCCCGTGCCAAATGCCGGCTCCGCCTGCCGGAGGCGTCAGACGGCACCGAACATCAGCTGCGCCAGCCGGTAGCCGAAGCGCGCCTTGTGCAGCAGAATGGCGTTGCGGCCGGGGAAGGGCGCCTCGAAGATGCGCTCGCCGGGCACTTCGAAGTTGAAGAGACCCGTGTAGGGCGACGCGCGCAACGCGTCGAGGAAGGGGCTCCACGTGATGGTGCCGGCGAAGGGGAAGAGGTGGTCGTCGTTCTTGCCCAGATTGTCGGCCAGGTGCAGGGCGATCAGGCTCTCGCCCGCCTCGCGGACGAACGCCGCTGGGGCGCCGCCCGTCAGGTGCAGGTGTCCGGTGTCGAGGCAGATGCCGATCTGGCGCTGGCAGCCCGAGCGCTCGATCACGCGCAGCAGGGACTGGGCGTCGCCGAGGTCCGTGCGCAGATTCTCCAGTGCCAGCCTCAGATCCGAGCCCGCCGCCACCGCGCAGAGCGCCTGGAGGCTGGCGGTGCGCACCTCGTCGACCTGCTCTGCCGACCAGCCAGCCTTGACCGCCCCGGCGCCGCCGACATGCAGGACGGCCGCCTTGACCCCCAGGAGGATGTAGAGCTCGATCTCGCGCTTGAGACTATCGAGATCGGCCGCGCGCCGCACCCCGTCGACCGCCAGCGGGTCGTAGGAGAAGGAGAGGTGCGCCTGCGAAATGGTCATGCCGAGCTCCGCAGCGCGGGCGACGAAGGCCGCCGCCGTTTGGGCGACCGGGCCCGGGCGCTTCAGTAGCATCTGGGCATGCTCAAACGAGAGTTCCACGTGACGGTAACCGCAGGAAACGAGCTTGGCCAGCATGGCTTCCGGCTCGTCCTCGATGAAAAACGAAGACCACATCGAAATCTGCATGTCGCATACTCCCCGCCGGCGCGGCCCAAGAAAAACTGGGCGCGCAGTCGGCATTGGGGAAAGCGTAGCAGGTCGGCGGTGTGCGGTGCAACAAAGTTGCGCCGCACCCGGTAATGGGTCAGTTTCTGGGGGGGTGCGCGTGTAGCGCATGGAAAGTGGGCGAAAAGGCACATGGGAAAGCATTGGCAGGCGACGGGGCTGAAGCCCCTTCCCGACTTCCGCCTGAAGGCGGGACTCCGACCGGGCTGCAAATGTTTCCGCGTTCGCGTCGGAGCCACCACGGTCGGGACGGAGCCCGACCCTCCAGTGCCATTTGATGACGATGGCATCGCTGCTTGCTTATCCGGTTCGGGAAAGCTAAGCTCTGAATCAGCAATTCCGGGCGTTCGCAACGGGAGCATGAAGGGAATCTTGTTCTGGACGCGAAACGGAAAGGTCAATCAGATTGTGGTGTTCCGAGAGGCTCCCATGCCGCCCCTCCCTCCAGACGAAGATGTTGAGCTCATGCTGCGGGCCGGCGCCGGCCAGCGCGAGGCTTTCGAGCGTCTGATCCGGCGTCATCAGCAGCCCCTGCTGAACTTTTTTCTGCGCTCGGGCGTTGATTGGGATGCGGAAGATCTGGTGCAGCAGACCTTTATCCGGCTCTACGGCTACCGGCAACGCTACCGCCCCCGCGCCAAGTTCACGACGTTTCTCTACCTGCTGGCACGGCAGGTCTGGATCGACGAGCTCCGGCGCCGGCGGCGGCAGCAGCGGTTGCGAGAGCAGGCGCGGGAGCAAGCGGAACTGGCGGCTGTGGCGGCACCGACGGCGGTTGCTGACGCGGGGTTCTCCGACGAGCTCCAGCAGGCGCTTGACCGCCTCTCGCCGCGCCACCGCGAGGTGGTGGTGCTGGGTGTGCTGCAGGAACTGGAATATGCCGAGATCGCCCGGATTCTGAAGATCCCGATGGGCACGGTGAAGTCGCGCATGTTCAACGGCCTGCGCGACCTGCGCCGACTTCTGGAAAACGATGAGCACAGCGATGCATGAGCCACGAAGAGACGCCTGCCCGCAGCGGGCCGATGCCGCCGCCTGGGCGCTGGGGCGCCTGGACGGACGGGCCGCGCGCCGCGTCGCGGCGCACCTGGCACGCTGTGCGGCCTGTGCCGCCGAGGCGCAGGCCGTGCAGCGCACGGTGCGCCGGGTTCGCGCCGTGCCGCGTTGCGAGCCGTCGCCCGATCTGACCGCACGCATCATGCAGGCGCTGCCCGCCGCGGGTGCGGCGCGGCCGCGCTTCCGGTTCGCCTTCCACCCCGTGCGGGCCGCCGCGGCCGCCGTGCTGCTCCTGGCGCTGGGCGTGGCGATCCTGGCCCTCCCGCGCGTGCAGCGACGGCGGCAGACCGCCGCCGACGCGCACCGCCAGCGCCTCGCGCGCCAGGCCGACGAGGCGGCGGTGTGGATCGCCGCCCAACAGGAGGCCGACGGCACGTGGCGACCTTCCCGCACCGGGGGCAACGACGCCTACCGGCCGGCCTTGACGGCGCTGGCCATCCTGGCCCTGCAGCAGCAGGCACCGGAGGCGCAGTACGGGGCCATCCGGCGCGGCGTGTCCGCCCTCGTCGCGATGCAGACCGCCGAAGGCGCCTTCTGCCGGACGAGTGGCGCCCGGCTCTACAACCACGCCTTCGCCGCCAACGCGCTCTTCGCCCTGCCGGAGCGGCTGGCCCGCGAACACGCCGTCCAGGCGGCCCGCGAGCGGGCGCTGGCCTTCTCGCTGGCCACCCAGAATCCGCAGGGCGCCTGGGACTACACGGCGGAGGGACCCGGCAACACCGCGCTTTCCATCTGGCAGATCGCGCTGCTGACGCAGGCGCGCGGGCAGGGCTGGAACGACGACCGCGGCCACCTGCGCCGCAGCCTCGCGTGGCTGCAGCGCCAGTCGGACGGGCGGACTTTCGGCTACCGCCAGGCGGGCGTGCTGCCGCCCGGGGGAGCCGGGGGCCTCACGTTGACCGCCATGGCGGCTGCGACGCTGCTCGATGCCGCACGCGCCTATCCGGCCCTCCTGCCGGCGGCCGAGACGGCGGCGGACGCGCTCCGGCATCTGCGGTTCCGCGACGAGGCGACGGTTCCCGACTACTACCGCGACTACTTCCTCGCGCGGGTCTCGGCGGGCATCGCAGACCAAAGCGCCCTCGACGAGATCCAGGCGCGGCTGGCCCGCGCGCCTGCGATCGGCGGGGCGGGGGCTGCCCACTGGGTGGCCAACGACGCCTGGTGCCAGGCCGGCGGCGACCTCTATGCCACCTCGCTAGCCCTCCTGAGCCCGCGGATCGGCCGGCTGCCGTAGGGTGCTCGTCGCTGACCACTCCGAAGAACCATGCCGCGCTATTTCCGCCGGGGCGCAGCGTGGATGCAGGTGCCGTGAACGGCGTGGGCAGCCTCCATCCAGGCCTCGGAGAGCGTCGGGTGGCTGTGGATCGTGCGACCGAACTCGAGTGCCGTCAGCTCGTTACGCACGGCCAGGGCCGCAGTGGCGATCAGTTCCGTGGCGTGGGGACCGACCGCCTGCGCGCCGAGCAACTGATCGGTGGCCGCGTCGGCCACCCACTTGACGAAGCCCTCGGTGGTGCCCGCCGCCAGCGCCTTGCCGAGCCCGGCGAAATGGAAGAGGCCGGTGCGGACTTCGCGGCCGGCGGCCTTAGCCTGTTCCTCGGTCATTCCGGCGACGCCGATCTCCGGCGAGGTGAAGATGCAGGAGGGCACGACCTTCTCGACCGTGCGGCGCCGGCCGGCGGCCACCTCGGCCGCCAGGATGCCCTGCGCCGTCGCGACATGCGCGAGCTGCAGATTGCCGCTGACGACATCGCCGACGGCGAAGATCGTTGCCTGCGAGGTGCGGCAGGAGGCGTCGACCAGGATCTGGCCGCGCGCATCGGTCTTCACGCCGGCGCGTCCGAGATCGAGTTCGGCGGTCGTCAGCGCGCGGCCGATCGCGACCAGCAGCAGCTCGCCGCGGATCTCCTCGTCCCGGTAGCGGCCGGTCACGCCGGTGTCGTCCGCCGCGATCTCCTTCAGCGGCGCGCCGGTGCGGAGGGTGATGCCCATGGCCTCCATGTGCCTGCGCACCACGCGGCGCACGTCGCGGTCGATCATCGGCAGGATGTCGTCCAGCATCTCGACGACCGTGACCTGGGTGCCGAGCTGGGCGGCCAGGCAGGCGAACTCGCAGCCGATCACGCCGCCGCCGAGCACCACCAGCGAGGCCGGCAGCGCGGTCCGGTCGAGAAAGGCGCGGCTCTCGATCACGCGGGGATGCTTCGGCAGGAAGCCCGGCATGGCCGACACGCTGCCGGTGGCGATGATCGTCTGCCCGGCTTGGATCCAGCGAACCGCGCCGGCCGCGTCGCGGACGGAGAGGCGCTGAGATCCCTCGAAGCGCGCCGTGCCCGGAATCAGCTCGACGCCGTTGGCCTTCAGCAGTTGCCGGATGCCGCCTGAGAGTTTGGCTACGACCGCGCCCTTGCGCGCCACCATGCGGGCGTAGTCGAACGAGACTCCGGCGCAGTCGACGCCCAGGGCGGCGCCCTCGCGGGCGTGGCGGTAGCATTCCGCCGAGGCGATCAGCGTCTTGGTGGGGATGCAGCCCCAGTTCAGGCAGGTGCCGCCGAGGGCTTCCTTCTCGACAATTGCCACGCGTCGGCCCAGTTGAGCTGCGCGAATGGCCGCGGGATAGCCGCCCGGCCCGGCTCCGATGACAACGACATCAAAATCCATGGCATGCTTCTCCAGAAATAATGTGGTCTAGGATGCGGCACCGGGGCGGCAAAAGCAAGGCTAGCTTTTTGCGCTAGCTTTTTGCGTCTTCGGCTGGCCACAGGGGGTGGCGCACGCGCAACGCATGGGAAGTGGGCGACTGTTGCGGAGAAAGCTACGGATGCCGCGGATGGGCAGGATGCACAACATGCGGCTCGCCGGTCACGCCATTCGGCGTGGCGAAGATCCCGCTTCGCCCATAGGCTACGCCGGACAAGCGACTCGCTCCACCTTGTGTGCGCGTCGATTCGCGTCGAATCGCGGCTCCCCTCTGCGTTACGCTTTTCGAAGACGAGGACGAGGACGAGCCAGCGTTCCGCCCGCTCAGCATGCGCTTCCCCGCGTCCCCCTGTGGCCAACTGAATACATCGTGGGTGTTGACCATAACCGCCGCACAGGATAACATTCCGGGCATGAACGAAGAGCAGAAGCCCATGCCGGACGACACTGGCATGCAGGATCTCAGCGATATCTTCGCCCCCAGTTGGGCGCGCCAGTCTTCCGAGGAAGTCACCCGGCGTGCCGCCCGCTATGCCCGCGACGACGCGGACGCCGGGGAGGGCTCGCGGTCTCGTTCATCGGAGCGCGGCATCCTGCGCTCGCCGCGTCCGGCGCGTCCGCCGCGCAGCGGCGCGGCAGGCGGCCGGGACAGCGACGACCGGCGTCCGCCGCGCCGCGAGGGTAACTTAGGCGGGCCGCGCGGCGGTGGCCGTGGCGACCGAACCGGCGACTTCCGCCCGCCCCAGGCTTTCGTGCCGCGTCCCGAACCGCCCAAGCCGCTGCCGCTCGACGTGCGCTTCCTGCCCGAGCAGAAGGCGCTGGGCGCCGTCATCCGCCGCATCCAGGCCACGCGCCGCGCCTACCCGATCCGCGACATCGTGCGGCTCTTCCAGAAGAGCGACGAGGGCATCCTCGTCCGCATCGAGGGGCAGAAGGGGAGCGGGGAGCCGCCCGCGCTCTTCCAGTGCCGCGTCTGCGGCATGCCGGCCATGAGCGACACGGAAGTTCGCGAGCATCTGCTCCGGCGCCATCTGGAGGACTTCTACGATGTCGAGGAGGTGGAGAGCGAGGCGCCTGGCGGGCACTTCTCCTGTGTTGCACGCTGCGGCTTGAGCGGCGCGCTGCTCGGCCCGCCGAACCACCACAGCTTCGGTCTGCGCGTGCAGGAGCTGCTGCGCGAGCGGTATCCGGACCTGACGGAGGAGGAGTACCGCAGCCGCATCGAGATGGTCCGCGACCCCGAAGTGGTCGAGGCGTGGCGTGCAGCCAACCGACGCCAGAAACGCTACCGCCGCAAGCCTGAGCCCGTTTCGCCGTCCCCTGCGGCGCCGACCGCCGGCGAGGGCGGTGCCGCGCCCGAGGTGGACGCGCCGATCCCGGCGGAGAGCCACGCGGCACCCGCCGCGCCGACCGAGTCCGCGCCATCGACCCCGGGCGTCGAGCGGCATGTCGCCGAACTGCAGTTCAACCGCGAGATCGTCCCGCAGCAGATCGGCAGCGCCGCGCATCTGGTCTGTCCGGCGACCGCGCTGAAAAACATGGCCAACCGGCGCCTGGCGGCCTTCCTCAACGAGCGTTTCGACGAGGAAACGCGCCGCAACGGCTCGCTGTTCCATGCCATCCATGGCGCCTTCCGGCACCGCAACCTCCACCTGTTCCGCGCCGTGGACGAACGCGGCCCCGAGTTCGTCATGGCGGTGAAGCCGACGCCCATGAAAACCACGCATGTCGTGGCCCGGTTGCGCCAGATCCTCGCCTTTGTCGGCGACCACCCCTCCTGCACCCAGCAGGCGTTGATCGAGGCGCTGGAGCCGTCCGGCGAGGCGACCCCATGTGCCGAGCTCGCCACCCAGGTGCAATGGCTGGTCGAGAAGGGCAATCTGGTCGCGTACTTCAACGGCATGCTGGCGCTGCCGGCCGAGCACCCCGCCTTCCGGCCGCACGGCCCCTCGGCGCGTCCGAAGGGGACGGGGGAGCGGAAGGGATCCGCCCGGGAAACGGCCACAACGGTTCCCGCCGAGGCTGCCGTTGCTGCAGAGCCGGAGCAGACGCCGGCGGCCGAATCCGTGGACGCGCCCGCCGATGCGTCCGCGCCAGACACGTCCGACACATCCGCCGCGGCAGGCGGGAACCTGTCGACCGTGGATCCGGCGTCCGGCGTCTTCGCGGACGCTGACACGACGCCCACGACGGAAACGGCCGCCGATGCGGCATTCACAACCCAGACGGAGACCCCATGAAACTGACCCCCGACAAGATGCGCTTCCTCAACCCCGGCCGGCTCGCCGGCCTGCTGGCGATCGTGCTCGCCGTGCCGCCCCTGCAGGCGGCCGACGACTCGAACTTTCAGATCGGCGTCGGCGCCAACTACTGGATGGCCCTCGAGGACGCCGTCGACGAGTCCTTCGACGAGGACGGACTCGGCTGGATGATCTCCGCGCGCTACATGGCCACACCCTACTTCGGCTTCGGGCTCGAACTGGAGCGCTCGCCCGACAACTACGTCGCGCTCGAGGAGTCCATGTACTGCCCCGCCGCCTACCTGATCCTCGGCAAGGGGCTCTACGCCGGCCTCGGCGCCGGCACCTACGTCTACGACGGCGACTTCATCGAGGACGTCTTCTACGGGCTGCGCGTCGGACTGGTGGCGGAACTTCTACCTGCGGTGGTGGTCGACATCAACCTGAACTACCGTGTCGACTCCTGGAGCGAAATGAAGGATGTCAAAGACAATGCCGACACGGACAACGTGATTCTCGGCGGGGCGGTCCGCCTCAAGTTCTGAACCCGGAACTCTGCTTCTGGCCGACTCCGCGCTCTGACGGCGCGTCCTTGGGAGTTTGATTCCTCATGCGGATTCTTTCAGGTATACAGCCATCCGGCAAACTGCACATCGGCAACTACTTCGGGATGATGAAGCCCGCGCTGGAGCTTCAGTCGCGCGGGCAGGCCTACCTCTTCATCGCCAACTACCACGCCCTCACCTCGGTGAGCGATCCCGTGCGACTCCGCGAGGACACGCGCGACGTCGCGCTGGATTTCCTGGCCTGCGGGCTCGACCCGGAGCAGACCGTCTTCTTCCGCCAGAGCGATGTCCCCGAGGTCGCCGAGCTGACCTGGCTGCTCTCGGTCGTCACACCCATGGGCCTGCTGGAGCGCTGCCACTCCTACAAGGACAAGCTGGCCAAGGGCATTCCCGCCAGCGCCGCCCTCTTCAACTATCCCGTGCTGATGGCCGCCGACATCCTGGCCTACCAGTCCACGGTCGTGCCCGTCGGGCGCGACCAGAAGCAGCACGTCGAGGTGACCCGCGACATCGCGATCAAGTTCAACAACCAGTTCGGCGAGGTCTTCACGGTTCCCGAGCCATCCATCGCCGAGGCGGTCGCCGTCGTGCCCGGCCTCGACGGCCAGAAGATGTCCAAGAGCTACGGCAACACGGTCGAGCTCTTCGGCGACCCGGCGGAGGCCCGCCGGCGCATCATGCGCATCGTCACCGACAGCACGCCGCTCGAGGCGCCCAAGAACCCGGACACCTGCAACATCTTCGCGCTCTACCGCCTCTTCGCCACCGCGGAGGAGACCGCGGCGATGGCCGCGCGCTACCGGGCGGGCCACTTCGGCTACGGCACCGCCAAGAAGGCGCTGGCCGACCTCTACGAGCGGACCTTCGCCCCCATGCGCGAGCGGCGCACCGCCCTGGCGCGCGACCCGGACCGCGTCGAGGCGATCCTGCAGGCCGGCGCCGCGCGCGCGCGGGCCGAGGCCCGCAAGACCCTCGACGCCGCCCGCCGGGCCGTGGGGCTCGCATGAGCGGCGCCCCCGTGCAGGAGGAGTACAAGGTCGACCTCGATGTCTTCGAGGGCCCGCTCGATCTCCTGCTCTATCTCATCCGCCGCGACGAGATCGACATCTACGACATCCGCATCGAGCACATCACCACGCAGTACCTCTCGTACCTGGAGATGATGCGGATGCTCGACCTGAACATCGCGGGCGAGTTCCTCGTCATGGCCGCGACGCTGATGGTCATCAAGAGCCGCCTGCTGCTGCCGGTCGAGTCGCGCGTCGAGGACGGCGAGACGCCGGAGGAGGGCGTCGACCCGCGCCTCGACCTCGTGCGGCAGCTCATCGAGTACAAGAAGTTCAAGG